>NZ_VWWC01000232.1:0-8955 GCF_011753175.1 Burkholderia sp. Cy-637
TCGCGCGGCCCAGCCCGTCGCGCCCGATCGCCAGCCGCGCCCATCCCATGTTCCTTCGCAAGCCCGATCCCTCGACAGCCCCTTCCTCCGAACCGCCCGGGCAACCCGGCGGCGATCGCGCGCCGCGCCGACGCGGCGGCTGGCGCCGCCTGCGCACGGCGCTGGTCGGCCTGGTCTGCGCCGGCGTGGTGGCCGGCGCCTCGACGCTGGCCTACCTCGCATGGGTGGTCTACCCGTCGCTGCCGCCGGTTTCCGCGCTCGGCGACTACCAGCCCGCCGAGCCGCTGCGGATCTTCTCCTCGGATGGCGAACTGCTGGCCGAATACGGCATCGAGCGCCGCATTCCGCTGGAGGCGGGGGCGATCCCGCTGCGCGCCAGGCAGGCCCTGCTGGCGGCCGAGGATGCGAGTTTCTACGCGCATCCCGGCGTCGACGCCGGCGGCCTGCTGCGCGCGGTGTTCGTCGACGCGCTGCGCGGCGGCAAGGCGCAAGGCGGCAGCACCATCACCATGCAACTGGCGCGCAACTTCTTCCTGTCGCGCCACAAGACCTTCGCGCGCAAGCTCTACGAGGTGCTGCTCGCCATCAAGCTCGAACGCAGCCTGCCCAAGGACCGCATCCTGCAGCTCTACATGAACCAGATCTACCTGGGCGAGCGTTCCTACGGCTTCGGGGCGGCGGCGCGTACCTATTACGGGCGCGACCTGGGCGAACTGACGGTCGCGCAGACGGCCATGCTCGCGGGCCTGCCGAAGGCGCCTTCGGCCTACAACCCGATCAGCGATCCCGAGCGGGCGCAGGCACGCCAGCGTTACGTGCTGGCGCGCATGCGCGAGGTGGGCTACCTGAGCCCGGCCGAGTATCGCGCCGCGCTCGAGGAGCCGCCGTACCAACGGCCCGAGCCGCGCCGCGATTCGGTGCCGGCCGGCTCGGTCAGCGAGCTGGTGCGGCAGATGATGGTCGAGCGTTACGGCGAGGCGGCCTACGAATCGGGCTTCCGGGTTACCACCACGGTGGCGCTGGGCGAGCAGCGCGCCGCCTTCGAGGCGGTCAGGCACGGCGCCGAGGCGTATCAGCAGCGCCATGGTTACGCCGGGCCGGAGGCCAGCGTGGCCGCGCCGGTGCTGGTCGATGGAAAGTTGTCCGAAGCAGCGTCGCAGGCGCTGAAGCAGCGACCCGAAGTCGGCGGCATGGCCAGCGCGGTGGTGATCGGCGCCGGCGCCGGCCGTCTCGACCTGATGCGCGCCGACGGCGAGCGCGTGGCGTTGTCGGGGCGCGCGCTGGCGGTGCTGTCGTCCGGCGCCGGGCGGCGCGTGGTTTTGCCTTCGTCGCTGAAGCCCGGCGCGATCGTGCGCATCGCGCGCGATGGTGATGGCGATGGCCGCTGGGTGCTGCGCCAGTTGCCGGCGGTGCAGGCGGCGCTGGTCGCGATCTCGCCCGACGACGGCGCGATCCGCGCGCTGGTCGGCGGCAACGGCTACACGCCGAGCCAGCTCAACCACGTCACCCAGGCCTGGCGGCAGCCCGGCTCGAGCTTCAAACCCTTCATCTATTCGGCGGCGCTGGCCAAGGGCTTCGCGCCCGCCAGCGTGATCGACGACCTGCCGCTGGAGATCCCCGCCAGCTACCCGGGCGGCCCGGTCTGGCGGCCGCGCGAGAGCGGCGCGCTGCTCGGGCCGATCGCGTTGCGCGAGGGCCTGGCGCGCTCGAAGAACCTGGTCGCGGTGCGCGTGCTGCGCGCGATCGAGCCGGCCTATGCCAAGGACTACATCGTGCGTGCCTTCGGGCTGCGCTCCGACCTGATCGTGCCGAACCTGCCGATGGCGCTGGGTGCGGGCGCGGTCACGCCGCTGCAGATGGCGACCGGCTACGCGAGCTTCGCGAACGGCGGCTTCCGCGTGCAGCCCTACCTGATCGCGAAAATCCAGGACGGCGCGGGGCAGGTGCTGTTCGAGGCGGCGCCGGCGCGTGCCGGTGCCGGCGCGCCGCGCGTGATCAGCGCCGCCAACAGCTACCTGATGACCGACATGCTGCGGCGCGCGGCGATGCACGGCACGGGCGCGGCCACCAATGCGCTCAAGCGCGGCGACCTGGCCGGCAAGACCGGCACCACCAACAACTATCGCGACGGCTGGTTCGCCG
The DNA here is from genome assembly GCF_011753175.1 of Burkholderia sp. Cy-637. NCBI lineage: Bacteria > Pseudomonadati > Pseudomonadota > Betaproteobacteria > Burkholderiales > Burkholderiaceae > Burkholderia > Burkholderia sp. Cy-637. The sequence continues at coordinate 2,143 of NZ_VWWC01000232.1, forward strand.
GCTACCAGCGGCAACTGGCGACCGTGGTGTGGATGGGCTTCGATACGCCGGCCTCGATGGGGCCGCGCGAATACGGCGCGCGCAATGCGCTGCCGGTCTGGATCGAGTTCATGGGGCATGCGCTGGCGGGCGTGCCGGAATCGATCGAGGCGCCGCCCGAGGAGGTCGCGCTGATCGACGGCGAGCCTTACGACAAGGCCTTCCTGCCGGGCCAGGGTTTCGTGGCGGCGCTCGATGCGCAGGGTGCGATTCCGCTGATGGCGCAGCGCGCCGGTGGTGAGAGTGGCGCGATCGCGGCGGTGGCCGCGTCGGGGCTGGTCGCGACGCACGCCGATGCGCGCGCGGCGTCGACGCCTGGCGTGGTGTCCTCGGACGAGAAGGCGCGCATTCTGCGCTACTTCGCGGCGCCTTCGGAGGCGGGTGGCGGGGAGGGGATGTAGCGGGCGCGCCGATCGAACGCAGCGGCCGTCGTGCCGCCATGGCCGCTGCGTTCGATACGGCGTTTTCAGGCAGCGCTCAAGGCACCAGCCACAGCGCCAGCGCGTAGATCACCAGCGACACCGCGAAGGTCACCGCCGTGTATCCCATCACGCGCTGGATGCGGATCCCGGCGATCGCCACGATCGGCACGGCCCAGAACGGCTGCAGCATGTTCGAGACGTTCTCGGCCATCGCCACGCCCATGGCGGTGCGCGGCACCGAGGCGTGCAGGCTCAGCGCGGCGGGCAGCACGAAGGGGCCCTGCACGGCCCAGTGGCCGCCGGCGCTCGGCACCAGCAGGGTGATGATCAGCGAGCTGAGGTAGCTCCACAGCGGCAGCGAGAGCGGCGTGGCGATCGTCACGAAGGCCTTGGCGATCATCGAGGCCAGCCCGGTGCCCTTCATCATGCCCATGATCCCGCCGTACACGGGGTACTGCAGCAGCATCGAGCCGGTCTGGCGCGCCGCGCCGCGGATCGCGTTGGCGTAGGCGATCGGGGTGCGCTGCAGGGCCAGGCCGATCAGCAGGAAGATCAGGATGGTGGTGTTGATGTCGAGGTCGAAATGCCCCGAGCGCCATTCCATCACCAGGAAGCCGATCCCGAAGGCGAGCAGCAGCACGGTGCCGAGCACCGATTGTTCGAGGCGCGTGGCGAACGAGGGCGTGCCGCCCACGCGCGCATGCGGATCGTCGCCGGGCGCCTGGCGCTGCTGGTCGGCCGCGTCGTCGAAGGCCACCACGTCCGCCTCGCGCGGATGCATGCGGATGAAGATCGCCGTCATCACCACCACCACCAGCACGGTGGGGATGAACACGAAGGGGGCGAATACCGTGGCGCCGAGCGGCACCACCTGGCCGGTGGCCTTCTCCACCAGGTTCAGCGCATTGCCGTGCGAGGCCTGCGAGAGCGCGATCGAGCTCGACAGCCCGCTGTTGCAGATCGACCAGGCCGAGTAGCTGCCGGCCACCAGCCAGGCGAAATCGACGCGCACGCGCCGCGCGATCTCGCGCGAGAGCAGGGCGCCGACGATCAGGCCGAGGCCCCAGTTCAGCCAGGCCGCCACCGCCACCACCGGGAACACCAGCAGGGCCGCGCGCGCCGGCGTCTGGGCGCGCGACGCCATCGCGCGCAGGCCGCGCTGCACGATCGGCGCCTCGGCGATCGCGTAGCCGGTGGCGAGGATCAGGATCATCTGCAGCGCGAAGCCGAGGATGCCGAAGGTGCCCGTGTACCAGGAATCGAGCACGGTCGGCAGATTGCCCTGCGGCGCGATCGCGAAGGCGAGCAGCGCGACGAAGGCGGTCAGGCAGATCGAGAGCACGAACGGGTCGGGCATGACCCGTTCGAACACGTAGACGAGGGCGGCGACCACGCCGCGCGATTCGGTGGCGCGCGCGGTTGCGGGCGCGAGGTTGTCTCTTTGCATGCTGTCAGTCTGTTGCGCAGCGGGGGCTGCTGCGGCGCCGGGCGGCGGATCGGCATGCGGGTGGGCCCGGGGCGGCGCGCGCTCGAAAGCTCGCGGGCCGCGCGACGGGTCGGGATGCGGTGCTCCTCCAGGTGCTCGTGGTGTTGCCACGGCGCAGCGGGTTCTCTATCGCGCCTTCCGCGTCGCACGCTCGACCTGCGCGGACAAGGAAGACGGCCAGCCTGTTCTTGTTATGAAAAGTTCGTCAATCGAACGTCGTTTCGATTGACGAACGGCGCATTATTCGGCGCGGGCGGTGGCGGTGTCAAGCCGGCAACGTGGGGGATAGGGTCTTTTCGCCGGGAATCGCGGTGTGAAGGCGGGTATTTGAAAGATATTGAAGGGAATTTGAAATGAATGGGGCGCTTCATGCGCGACCGGCGAGAGGTGGCCAGAGCGGGTTCACACAAAACGCGTGCTGATGTCAGAGCGTCGTGTGACAGGCCGGCAGGCCGGCAGGCGAGGAGTAGGATTCAATCCTATCGACGTCAAGGGAAAGATCATGCGCTCCACCCAACAATTGAGCATTACCTTGCCCCACGAGATGGCGGAATTGGTCCGGGCCAAGGTCGCCAGCGGCGAATATGCCTCCGACTCCGAGGTGATTCGCGATGCGCTGCGCACGCTTGCCGCGCGGGATCGCGCGGTCGAGGCGTGGTTGCGCGATAGCGTGGTGCCGGCCGCCACCGCGCTCGAGGCGGATCCCGATCGCGCGGTCGAGCCGTCGGACGCCCGTGCCACCCTGGCGCGCCGACGAGCGGCTCGCTCGTGACGCCTGCTCCATATCGGGTCGTATTTTCCCCCGAAGCCGTCGATCAACTATCGGAACTCGAGGCACGCATCGCCGCGCGTGGCGCGCCCGTCACGGCGCAGAGATATGTCGCGCCATCATCACGTTCTGTGAGCAGCTCGATCGTTTTCTCCAGCGCGGCGTGCCGCGCGAAGACCTGCTCGTCGGTTTGCGCCTGACGCACTACCGCGGCAGCACGGCGATTGCCTATCGAATCACCGAGGAACAGGTTGCGGTTCTCGGGATTTACCACGGCGGCCAGGATTACGCGGCCGATTTCCAGTCGTCGATCGACGACTGAGCATCGATGTCCACGCCGGCGCGGCTTCCTGGCCGGGGTCGTGACTCAATACTGCTTGTACGGCAGGAACTTGCCCGACAGCACCACATGCACGCGGTCGCCCTTCGGATCGGGCTCGCGCTGGATGTCCATCGAGAAATCGATCGCGCTCATGATGCCGTCGCCGAATTCCTCGTGGATCAGCTCCTTGATGGTGCTGCCATAGACGTTGACGATCTCGTACCAGCGATAGATCAGCGGATCGGTGGGCACGGTGCTCGGCAGCGAGCCCTTGTAGGGGACGATCTGCAGCCAGGCCACCGCCTCGTCGGGCAGCTCGAACAGCTTGCCGATCGCCTCGGCCTGCGGCTTGTCGAAGGTCATCTGGCCGAGGCAGCCGGCGGTGGTGAACTCCTTGGACAGCCCGGTGGCCTCGGCGGCCTGGGTCCACTTGATGCCCTTGCGCACCTTGCTGGACAGAATCATCCTGGTCACTTCTTCACGGCTCGAAATCATGACTGGCTCCGTATGACGGTAGGGAAGGCGCCGCGCATCGGGCACGGCGCCGGAACGGGAATGCTGCTGACGGGATCGACGACGGGGTCGACAAGTCGGCGCGGCGCTGCGTCGGCGCCTCGCTCGCGAGGATCGTGGGGAACGGCGTCCGGCCGTCGAGGCGATGGCGGGGCAACGCGTGAGTGGACGTGGCGCATCGATCCGGCGGCTCGATCATAAAACCTCATTAACGAGCCGCCAGAAATCGATGTCAACGCGAGGCCGTCTGTGCTGCTTTTCCGGGACAGAGGATGTGCGTGGCGCGCGAGGCCGGCACGGCGCTCACGAACGGCTGTCGACCAGCGCCGCGACGGGCAGCTCGGCCAGCAGATCGGCCAGCCGCAGCCGGGTGCCGCCGCCATCCCGCTTCATGGCCTGGAAATCGCGATCGCCCAGCTCGTCGCGCCAGGCCGCCGACCCAGCCGGCATGTCGAGAGGCAGCACCACGCTGGTGTCGCCCCAATGACGCGCCTCGATGCGCGGCCCGGCATCGTCCGGGGCCAGCAGGCCGAGCGCGAGCCGGCTGCCGACCACCACGATGCGGGCTTGCGCGTCGTGCCGCATCAGCGCGATCGCATGCGCGCTGGCCGGTCCCTCGATCGCCAGCGGCAGGTAGGCGCCGCTCGCGAATGTCTCGGGATGACGTGCCCGCAAGCCCAGCATGCGCGTGACCAGCGCGCGCTTGACGCGCCCGTCGGCCCAGGTCGGCAGGTAGCCGGCCACCGGGCCGTCGACGGGGATCGCGCGCCGCTCGGCGAAATCCACCTCGCGGCGGTTGTCGGGATCGACCAGGCTGAAATCCCAGGCGTCGGTGCCCTGGTAGAGATCGGGCACGCCGGGCGAGGCGATCCGCAGCGCGGTCTGCAGCAGCGAATTGACCGCGCCGGCCGGCGCGATGCGGGCCACGAAGGCATGCAGCGCGTGCGCGAAATCGTCGATGCCGCGCGGCCGCAGGATCTCGCGCACGAAATCCTCGCAGGCCTGCTCGTAGCGCGCGTCGGGCGCGAGCCACCCGGTCTCGCGCTTGGCCTCGCGCAGCGCCTTGGTCTGCCAGCGCACGATGCGCTCGGTGAGTTCGGCCAGGCCCTCGGCGTCGTCGGGGCCGAGCGTGGGGGGCCAGCAGCCGGCCAGCGTCTGGTAGAGCATGGCTTCGGTGGCGCGGCTCGGGCCGCCGGCCGGCGGCGCGTTGCGCGCATGCCAGGCTTCCAGCGCGCCGCGCCAGGGCACCGGCATCTCGCTGAGCACGGCCAGCCGCGCGCGCACGTCCTCGCCGCGCTTGTGGTCGTGAGTGGCGGTCGCCAGCATGGTGGCCGGCATGCATCGCGCGCGCTCGAGATTGCGCGTGTGGAAATCCTCCGGCGATAGCGCGAGCCGTTGCGCATCGGCGCCCACCTCGTTGCGCGACAGCAGGCGGCCGTAGCGATAGCAGGCGGTATCCTCCACGCCCTTGGCCGCGAGCGGCGCGCTCAGCCGCGCGAAGGACAGTTGCGCGCGCAACGACAGCGCGGGATCGACGTCCGGCACGACGGTATCGCCGGCCAGCTCGGGCCAGCCCAGCCAGGCCAGCGCGTGGTCGAGCGCGGCGCGATCGGTGCGCGGCAGGGTCCGCGCGGCGGCGCGCGCGGCGGCTTCGATGAAGGGCCGCTCCTGCTCGCGCTCGCCTGCCAGCGGATAGAGCCGGTAGACCGGCAGTTGCGCGGCCAGCTCGATGGCCGCGCGCCGCAGCGGCGCACGGGCCAGGTCGCGCGTGCGCGGATCGGCGCGCGCGATCGCGTGCAGCGCGTCGGCCAGACGCTCGGCCTCGGCCGCCAACTGGCGCGGTACCGCCTCGCGCTTGCCGGCCAGCGCCTCGTCGGCGAAATCGGCCGTGCTGCCCGATAGCTCGGCCCAGTGATGCTCGAGCGGCTCGGCGCCGGCCGGATCGTGCAGCAGCGCGCTCACCTCGTCCATGAAGTCGTAGCCGGTGGTGCCGTCGGCCAGCCAGTCGGCCGGCAGCGTCTCGCCGCGCGCGAGGATCTTTTCCACCACCAGGTAGGGCGCCGGCTCGCGCAGCGCGGCCAGGCGCGTGCGCAGCTTGCGGCAGTAGCCGCGCGGATCGGCCAGGCCGTCGATATGGTCGATGCGCACGCCGTCGATCAGCTCCGCGTCGACCAGGCGGAACAGCAGCGCGTGCACGTCCTCGAACACCGCATCGTCCTCGACGCGCACGCCGGCCAGCGTGTCGATGTCGAAGAAGCGGCGCCAGTTGATCTCGTCGCTGGCGGTGCGCCACCAGGCGAGCCGCCATGCCTGCCGTTCGAGCAGCGCGTGCAGGCGCGCGCGGCCGGCTTCGTCGCTGCCGGCGTAATGGCGCAGCGCGGCGTCGAGCGCGTCGCTGCCGTGGGCGCGCAGATGCTCGCGCAGCGCCTCGAAGGCCAGCGCGATGCGCGGCGCGCCCGGCGGCGCGTCGGCCAGCGGCGCGAAGCGCGCGGCCAGCGTGTCGAGGCCGGGATCGTGCGCGGCGCGCAGCACCTCGGCATAGGCGCCCAGGCCGATCGGCAGCGTGCGCCCGGGGCAGGCCACCGACAGCCGGCCGCTGGCCGGGTCGGCCTGCAGCGCGATCTCGCCGGCCGCCAGCGCCTCGCCATAGGGGCGGCCCAGGCAGGGCAGCAGCACACGGCCGTGCAGCGTCGGATCGACGGGCTGCCAGTCGATGTCGAAGTGGCGCGCGTAACGGCTGCGCGGCCCCCATTCGAGCACGTCGTTCCACCAGCCGTTCGAGGTGCCGCCCACGCCCATGTGGTTCGGCGCGAAATCGACCACGGTGCCGAGTCCGTGACGGCGCAGCGCGCCGACCAGTCGCACGAAACCGTGCTCGCCGCCCAGCTCCTCGCTGATGCGCCCGTAGTCGACGCAGTCGTAGCCGTGCGTCGAGCCCGGTTCGGCCTGGGTGATCGGCGACAGGTAGACATGGCTCACGCCGAGCTTCGCGTATTGGTCCACGTAGGCGGCGGCATCGTCGAAACCGAAGCCGGCGTGCAGTTGCAGGCGCAGGGTTGCGCGCGGCGGGCTCATCGCGGCTCTCCCGCGGTGCGGCGCGCGAGCGCGATGGCGGCCAGCGCGGCGGCGGCGGGATCGTCGATCAGCCGCGTCATGTCGCGCGGCATGCGGCGGCGCCAGTTCGGATGGCCGACCGGCGGGCCCGGCAGGTTCGGTTGGGCGGGCAGGGCCAGCAGGTCCTCGAGCGGCAGCAGGGCGAGCG
>NZ_VWWC01000233.1:0-8604 GCF_011753175.1 Burkholderia sp. Cy-637
GGCGCCGCTGCCCGCGCACCGCTCGCAGGCGGTGCCTGCCCGGCGGCGGCGCGCATGCGGCACCGCACAAGTGCATCCGGATCGGATCGGTGCGCGCCCCGGCGGCAGGTGGCGGAGCCGGTCGTCGGCACGGCTGGCGGGGCGCCGCCGCGGCTACAATGCGGGCTTCACAATCGCCGCGCGCAGCAAGGGTCCGCATGGAACTGAAATGGCTGGAGGACTTCGTCTCGCTCGCGGAGACGCGCAGCTTCAGCCGTTCGGCCGAATTGCGGCATGTCTCGCAGCCGGCCTTCTCGCGCCGGATCCAGGCGCTCGAGGCCTGGCTCGGCACCGAGTTGATCGATCGATCGGTCTACCCGACCCGGCTGACCCAGGCCGGCCAGGTGTTCCTCGAACAGGCGCTGACCATGCTGTCGCAGGCGCACGAGGCGCGCACGCTGCTGCGCGGCCACGCGGCGGCGCCGGTGCCGACCATCGAGTTCGCGGTGCCGCACACGCTCTCGCTGACCTACTTCCCGTTCTGGCTGCAGCGCATCGAGGCCAAGCTGGGCCCGGTGCATACGCGGCTGCGCGCGCTGAACGTGCACGACGCGGTGCTCTCGCTGGTGGAGGGCGGCTGCGACCTGGTGATGGGCTACCACCACCCGAGCCACCCGGTGGCGCTCGACCCGGCCCGCTACGACATGCTCACGCTCGGCATGGAGCCGATCAGCCCGTTCTCGGCGCCGCTGCGCCCGGGCCGGCCGCGCTACGCGCTGCCCGGCGCCGCCGACGCGCCGGTGCCCTACCTGTCCTACACGCCGAACGCCTATCTCGGGCGCATGACCGAGGTGATCATCGCCAATGCGCGCGAGCCGCTGTTCCTCGACCGCGTCTACGAGACCGACATGGCCGAGGGGCTCAAGGCGATGGCGCTGGCCGGCCATGGCGTGGCCTTCCTGCCGCACAGCGCGGTGGAGGACGCGGTGGCCGGCGGCGAGCTGATCCGCCTCGACCGGCCGGCGCGCGAGGGCGGCGCGCAGCCCTTCACGCTGAACATGGAGATCCGGCTCTATCGCGACAAGCTCGCGGTGCATGGCGACGAGGCCCGGCAGGCGCTGGTGCGCGAGCTGTGGGACGCGGTGATCGAGGAACTGGCGCAGCGCGCCGGCTGAGGACGGAGCGGCTTGCAGCCCGATTGCGGCCAATTCCGACTCGCGGGTGAGGTTAATCGACGCGCTCGATCACCGGCACGCGCCTCGCGTCGCGCCCGGTGCAACCGTTGGCGGGCCTTGCCCAGCAAGGATTTCGGCCGATTTTCCGCAGTTTCGGGTGGCGCCGCCCGGCGCGCCGGCGCCACTCGCTCAGCGCAGCTGAAAAGGCATGGCGATTGCTACCGTTCGCGAGCGGAACGCGCGCTTTGCCCAGCAGTAGCGCGATCATGCAAGAAACGCATAATCGAATAATCAAACGGCATTGGATTTCGAAAATGCGTTTTTCGACAATGTGCGTCATTCGCTGACCGTTGGAGAATCCATGTCTTCGCAACCGCAGTCCACGTCCCCCGTGCAATCCGTGCCGTCCTACCTGAACGCCGAGGCGCTCGGTCCCTGGGGCAACTACCTGCAGCAGGTCGATCGCGTCGCGCCGTACCTCGGCTCGCTGTCGCGCTGGCTCGAAACCCTCAAGCGCCCGAAGCGCATCCTGGTGGTCGACGTGCCGATCGAGCTCGATAACGGCACGGTCGCCCACTTCGAGGGCTACCGCGTGCAGCACAACGTCTCGCGCGGCCCGGGCAAGGGCGGCGTGCGCTACCACCAGGACGTGACGCTGTCGGAAGTGATGGCCCTGTCGGCCTGGATGTCGGTCAAGAACGCGGCCGTCAACGTGCCGTACGGCGGCGCCAAGGGCGGCATCCGCGTCGACCCGCGCAAGCTCTCGCGCGGCGAGCTCGAGCGCATGACGCGCCGCTACACCAGCGAGATCGGCATCATCATCGGGCCGAACACCGACATCCCGGCGCCCGACGTCAACACCAACGAACAGGTGATGGCGTGGATGATGGATACCTACTCGATGAACCAGGGCCTGACCGCCACCGGCGTGGTGACGGGCAAGCCGATCACGCTCGGCGGCTCGCTCGGCCGTCGCGAGGCGACCGGCCGCGGCGTGTTCGTGGTCGGCTGCGAAGCCGCCCAGAAGAAGGGCGTCGAGATCAAGGGCGCGCGCATCGCGGTGCAGGGCTTCGGCAACGTCGGCGGGATCGCCGGCAAGCTGTTCCAGGAAGCCGGCGCGAAGGTGGTGGCGGTGCAGGATCACACCGGCTCGATCTACCAGCCGGCGGGCCTGGACGCGGTCAAGCTGCTCGACCACGTGGCGCGCACCGGCGGCGTGGCGGGCTTCGAGGGCGCCGAGCCGATGGCCAACGACGAGTTCTGGACCGTCGAGACCGAGATCCTGATCCCGGCCGCGCTGGAAAACCAGATCACCGAGAAGAACGCGGGCAAGATCCGCACCAAGATCGTGGTGGAAGGCGCGAACGGCCCGACCACCACGGCCGCCGACGACATCCTCACGGCCAACGGCACGCTGGTGATCCCCGACGTGATCGCCAACGCCGGCGGCGTGACGGTTTCGTACTTCGAGTGGGTGCAGGATTTCTCGAGCTTCTTCTGGACCGAGGACGAGATCAACCAGCGCCTCGAGCGCGTGATGCGCGAAGCCTTCGCCGGCGTGTGGTCGGTGGCGGAAGAGCACAAGGTGTCGGTGCGTACCGCGGCCTTCATCGTGGCCTGCAAGCGCATCCTGATGGCGCGCGAGATGCGCGGTCTGTACCCCTGATCGACGCGCGAGCGAGCGATCGACACGGCATCGCGGCCTACCGGCCGTGACGCCAGCGCCTGGCGGGCGCCACCGGATCCGGTGGCGCCCGCTTCGCGCATCCGGATCAAGCTTCGGATGCGCGCCCACCGCGGCCGACAGAAGCCGTGGCGTAAGAAGAACAGCGGGTTAATAATAATTTCTTTCAAAAAAGTTACTTTGCTAGACTGACAAAGCTTAGCCCTAGGAGATACCAGATGAATTTCAATAAAGCGCTGCTGCTGGCCGCCGCTCTCGCCACGTTTGCCGGCGGCGCCATGGCGCAGGAAACGGGAACGCTGAAGAAGATCAAGGACACCGGCGTGATCGCGCTCGGCCACCGCGAGTCGTCGATTCCGTTTTCGTACTACGACCAGAACCAGAAGGTGGTCGGCTACGCGCGTGACTTCCAGATGAAGGTCGTCGACGCGGTCAAGAAGAAGCTGAACCTGCCCAGCCTGCAGGTCAAGGACATTCCCGTCACCTCGCAGAACCGCATCCCGCTGGTGCAGAACGGCACCGTCGACATCGAATGCGGCTCGACCACCAACAACCTCGATCGCCAGAAGCAGGCTGCCTTCTCGACCACCTACTTCGTGATCGGCACGCGCCTGATGACGTCCAAGGATTCGGGCATCAAGGATTTCGCCGACCTGAAGGGCAAGACCGTGGTGACCACCGCCGGCACCACCTCCGAGCGTCTGCTGCGCGCGATGAACAACGACAAGCAGATGGGCATGAACATCATCAGCGCGAAGGATCACGGCGAATCGTTCCAGACGCTGGAGACGGGCCGCGCGGTCGCGTTCATGATGGATGACGCGCTGCTGGCCGGCGAACGCGCCAAGGCGAAGAAGCCCGACAACTGGGTGATCGTCGGCACGCCGCAATCGGAAGAAGCCTACGGCTGCATGATGCGCAAGGACGATCCGGCCTTCAAGGCGGTGGTGGACGGCGCGATCACCGAGCTCGAGAAGTCGGGCGAGGCCGCCAAGCTCTACACCACCTGGTTCGAGAAGCCGATCCCGCCGAAGGGCCTGAACCTGAACTTCCCGCTGTCGGATTCGATGAAGAAGCTGTACGCGAACCCGAACGACAAGGCGCTCGACTGAGTTTCGCGGGTCACCACCCCACGCTCTCACGCAACGGAAGAGGCATGTGCTTCTTCCGTTTCTTTTTGCCGGAGTCTTGTCCATCATGTCTTACCACTGGAACTGGGGCATCTTCCTGAGCCCCGTTTCGACGGGCGAGCCGACCACCTATCTCGGTTGGCTGCTGTCGGGCTTCTGGGTGACGATCAAGGTCTCGCTCGCCGCCTGGGTGATCGCGCTGATCGTCGGCTCGCTGTTCGGCGTGCTGCGCACCGTGCAGGATCGCCGCCTGTCCGCGATCGGCACGCTGTATGTGTCGATCTTTCGAAATATCCCGCTGATCGTGCAGTTCTTCGTCTGGTACCTGGTGGTGCCCGAGCTGCTGCCCGCCTCGATCGGCACCTGGATCAAACAGTTGCCGCCGGGCACGCAGTTCTTCACCGCCTCGATCGTCTGCCTGGGGCTGTTTACCGGCGCGCGCGTGTGCGAGCAGGTGCGCTCGGGCATCAATGCGCTGCCCAAGGGCCAGCGCGCGGCGGGCCTGGCGATGGGTTTCACCGAATGGCAGACCTATCGCTACGTGCTGCTGCCGGTGGCCTACCGGATCATCGTGCCGCCGCTCACCTCCGAGTTCCTGAATATCTTCAAGAATTCGGCCGTGGCCTCCACGATCGGCCTGCTCGACCTGTCCGCGCAGGCGCGGCAACTGGTCGACTACACCGCGCAGACCTATGAGTCCTTCATCGCGGTGACGCTCGCCTACGTGATCATCAACCTGGTCGTGATGGCCTTCATGCGCTGGGTCGAGGCGAAGACGCGCCTGCCCGGCTATATCGGAGGCAAGTGATGCACGATTTCGACTGGAGTGGAATTCCGGGGGCGCTGCCCTCGCTGTGGACCGGCGCGATCGTCACCCTGCAGATCACCGTGCTGGCGATCGTGGTCGGCATCGTCTGGGGCACCTTGCTGGCCTTGATGCGGCTCTCGGGCGTGAAGCCGCTGCAGTGGTTCTCGCGGCTCTACGTCACGGTGTTCCGCTCGATCCCGCTGGTGATGGTGCTGCTGTGGTTCTTCCTGATCGTGCCCCAGGTGCTGCAGGGCGTGCTCGGGCTGTCGCCGACCATCGATATCCGGCTCGCCTCGGCGATGATCGCGTTCTCGCTGTTCGAAGCCGCGTATTATTCCGAGATCATCCGCGCCGGCATCCAGGCGGTGCCGCGCGGCCAGGCGAATGCGGCGTTCGCGCTCGGCATGAGCTACGGGCAGGCAATGCGTCTCGTGATCCTGCCGCAGGCCTTCCGGGCGATGGTGCCGTTGCTGCTCACGCAGGCGATCGTGCTGTTCCAGGACACCTCGCTGGTCTACGTGATCAGTCTCGCGGACTTCTTCCGCACCGCCACCAACATCGGCGATCGCGACGGTACCAGCGTCGAGATGGTGTTGTTCGCGGGCGCCTGTTATTTCGTCGTGTGCGTGCTCGCCTCCGCGCTCGTCAAGGGTCTCCAGAAAAAGGTCACAAGATGATTTCCATCAAGAATGTTTCGAAGTGGTACGGCCAGTTTCAGGTGCTGACCGACTGCACGACGGAAGTGAAGAAGGGTGAGGTGGTGGTGGTGTGCGGGCCCTCGGGCTCGGGCAAGTCGACCCTGATCAAGACCGTGAACGGCCTCGAGCCGTTCCAGCAGGGCGAGATCCTGGTCAACGGCGAATCGGTCGGCGACAAGCGCACCAATCTCTCCAAGCTGCGCTCGAAGGTCGGCATGGTGTTCCAGCACTTCGAGCTGTTCCCGCATCTGTCGATCACGGAGAACCTGACGCTCGCGCAGATCAAGGTGCTCGGCCGCGGCAAGGACGAGGCCAACGAGAAGGGCCTCAAGCTGCTCGATCGAGTCGGCCTGAAGGCGCATGCGCACAAGTTTCCCGGCCAGCTCTCGGGCGGCCAGCAGCAGCGCGTGGCGATCGCCCGCGCGCTGTCGATGGACCCGATCGCGATGCTGTTCGACGAGCCCACCTCGGCGCTCGACCCCGAGATGATCAACGAGGTGCTCGACGTGATGGTCGAGCTCGCGCAGGAGGGCATGACCATGATGTGCGTGACGCACGAAATGGGCTTCGCCAAGAAGGTCGCCCATCGCGTGATCTTCATGGACAAGGGCGCCATCGTCGAAGACGACCGCAAGGACGAGTTCTTCGCCAATCCGAAGTCGGATCGTGCCAAGGACTTCCTGGCGAAGATCCTGCACTGATCGATCGCGGCCGAGGTTGCCGCAAGCGGAACGCCCGGCTTCGTGCCGGGCGTTTTTTCATTGCAGCGCCGGAATCGACGCGATCGCGTCGGGAGTGAAGAAGGTGGGAAGCGGGCAGGGCGCGGCTCGGGCCGCGCGCCGTTCAGAAATCGGTGGGATCGTCGCCGGCCGCGACTTCGGCGGCGGCCGCCGCGAGCGTGACGTCGCCCAGCGCGGTGCTGGCGGCAACCGCCGCGGCACGCTGGCAGTTCTGCGAGGCGGAAGGGTCGAGCGAGGGATTGCGCAGCTTCTCCAGCACGATCTCGGGCACCTTCACGCGCGTGCTGGCGGCCACGTCGCCGCACTGGAACATCATCAGCTGGCCCGGCTCGAAGGCGGTCCAGACCTCGTCGTCGGTCAGCGGCTGGGTGGCGATCACGGCGACCCGGTCCTCGGGCGTGGTGTACTTGGCGAAATCGATCGAGAGATCCTCGTCGATCAGGTGCGCGGTCGAGAACGGCCAGCGGCGCACCAGGTAGTGCAGGCGCGTGGAGCAGTGCGCGAACAGCGCCTGCCCGTTGGACAGCAGGAAGTTGAACACGCCGTGCGAGGTGATGTCCTCGGTCAGCTCGGCGAGCCGCTCGAACAGCTCGGGCAGCGGCGGCTGGGCGCCCGGGAAGGTATCGCGCAGGCCCTGCATCAGCACGCAGAAGGCGCGCTCGCTATCGGTGGTGCCCACCGGCTGGTAGACGCCGTCCTCGAGCGTGGGCGCGTAGCCGGGCAGGTCGCCGTTGTGCGCGAAGATCCAGTGCCGGCCCCACAGCTCGCGCATGAAGGGATGGCTGTTCTCGAGCAGGATCGCGCCCTGCGTGGCCTTGCGGATGTGCGCGATGGTGTTCTTCGACTTGATCGGATAGCGCTTGACCATCTCGGCCAGCGGCGAGGTGGCCGAGGACTGATGGTCGAGGAACAGGCGGCAGGCCTTGTCCTCGAAAAACGCGATGCCCCAGCCGTCCTTGTGATGATCCGTGAGCCCGCCGCGGGCCGCGAAGCCGGTGAACGAGAAGGTCACGTCCGTGGGCTCGGCACAGTTCATTCCGAAGAGTTGGCACATAGGTGTTGCGGCAGGTCAGGCAGGGGGGACACCGGGCGGAACCGGTACAATGACGGTTTCAAGCATATCACCGAGCCCCGGGCGGCTGAAGCGGAACCCGCGTGCGCACGGCCCCGTGTTGCGGTTTTCCGTCACTCCCGACGGTCACGGGGCACGAACGCGGCCGCCGCCGGCCCGCCGCCCGTCCATCCCTACGACGCCCCATGACCGCTCCGAACGCCGCTCCCGCCGTGTCTCCCGTTTCCTCGCTGACCCTCGCCCGCCCCGACGACTGGCACCTGCACGTGCGCGACGGCGCGATGCTCGCCGCGGTGCTGCCGCATACCGCGCGCCAGTTCGGCCGCGCGATCATCATGCCGAACCTGAAGCCGCCGGTCACCACCACCGCGCAGGCCGAGGCCTATCGCTCGCGAATCCTCGCCGCCGTGCCGGCCGGGATGCGCTTCGAGCCGCTGATGACGCTCTACCTGACCGACAACACGCCCGGCGACGAGATCCGCCGCGCCAAGGCGAGCGGCTTCGTGCACGGCGTGAAGCTCTACCCGGCTGGCGCCACCACCAATTCCGATGCCGGCGTGACCGACCTGCGCAAGTGCGCCGGCGCGCTCGAGGCGATGCAGGAAGTCGGCATGCCGCTCCTGGTGCATGGCGAGGTGACCAATGCCGAGATCGACCTGTTCGACCGCGAGAAGGTCTTCATCGACCGCGTGATGACGCCGCTGCGCCGCGATTTCCCGGCGCTCAAGGTGGTCTTCGAGCACATCACCACCAAGGACGCGGCCGACTACGTGCGCGATGCGGATGCCGCGCCCGGCACGCTGGGCGCCACCATCACGGCCCATCACCTGCTCTACAACCGCAACGCGATCTTCACCGGCGGGATCCGGCCGCATTACTACTGCCTGCCGGTGCTCAAGCGCGAGACCCATCGCGTGGCCCTGGTTGAGGCGGCCACCTCGGGCAATCCGCGTTTCTTCCTCGGTACCGACAGCGCGCCGCACGAGAAGAACGCCAAGGAAGCCGCCTGCGGCTGCGCCGGCTGCTACACGGCGCTGCATGCGCTCGAACTGTACGCCGAGGCTTTCGACCAGGTCGGCGCGCTCGACAAGCTGGAAGGTTTCGCGAGCTTCTTCGGCGCCGATTTCTACGGCCTGCCGCGCGCCAGCGAGACGGTCACGCTGCGTCGCGAGAGCTGGCAACTGCCGGCCACGGTCGAGGCCGGCGACACCTCGGTGGTGCCGCTGCGCGGCGGCGAGTCGATCGGCTGGCGTCTCGCGTGAACGCGGGGGGCGGCGGCGCACGCGCGGCCGCGCCCGGCTTCGATGCGATCGACTGG
>NZ_VWWC01000234.1:0-8610 GCF_011753175.1 Burkholderia sp. Cy-637
GCGCCCGCGCCGATGCCGGCGACTTCGCGGCCGCCGAGCGCGCCGTGCTCGAGGCGATGAGCGCGGCGGGCCCGAGCGCCGAGGCCTACTACCTGCTCGGCCTGATCGCCGACGCGCAGGGGCTGCCGGTGGCCGCCGAGCACTACCGCAAGGCGCTCTACCTGGCGCCCACCCACCGCGAGGCGCTGACCCACCTGGCGACGCTGCTCGACATCGCCGGCGACCACGACGGCGCGCGCTGGCTGAAGGAGCGCGCGCGCCGCGCCGAGGCCCAGGCCGTCGGCAAGGACACGGGAGGACGCGATCATGCGCGACGTCGCTGACGGCGTGGTCGACATCGACGCGATCGACGATTGCTGGAACCGCATCGGCGTGCGCGGCGACCAGTCCTGCGAGCGGCTGGCCGAGGTGCAGCGCTGCCTCAACTGCCCAGTGTTCGCGCGCCACGCGGCGCACCTGCTGGACCGGCCGCTGTCGGGCGAGGATCTCGCGCAGGCCGCGCAGCGGGTGGCGGCCTCGCCCGCCGCCGCGACAGCCGGCGAGCACGGTGAGGGCCAGTCGGTGCTGGCGTTTCGCGTGGCCGACGAATGGCTCGCGCTGCCGACCTCGACGGTCCGGCAGATCGTCGACGACCGGCCGATCCATTCGCTGCCCGACCGGCGCAGCCGCGCCGTGCTGGGCGTGGTCAACGTGCGCGGCACGCTGCGCATCGCGGTCTCGCTGGCCCGCCTGCTCGATCTCGACGCTGCTGCCGGGCGTGCCGCCGAGGGCCCGCGCGCGGCCTTCACGCGCATGCTGGTGGTGGCCCATCGCGGCGAGCCGGTGGTGTTCCCGGTCGACGAGGTGGAGGGCGTGCTGCGCTTCGCCGCTGCCGATCGCGTGCCACCGCCGGCCACCGTCGCGCGCGCCGGCGTGACGCATACGCGCTGCGTGTTCGGCTGGCGCGAGCGCGTGGTCGGCCTGCTCGACGAGGACCGGTTGTTCGATTCGCTGTTGCGGAGCCTCAGATGAGCCATGACGACGACCTGAGCCGGCAGTCGCTGCTCGACCTGTTCCGCGAGGAAACCCAGACCCAGACCGAGGCGCTGTCGCGGCACCTGCTCGCGCTGGAGCAAGGCGTCCAGGATGCCGCCGCGTTCGAGGCCTGCATGCGCGCCGCGCATTCGCTCAAGGGCGCCGCGCGCATCGTCGGCGTGCCGCAGGGCGTCGAGATCGCGGGGCGCATGGAGGAATGCTTCGTCGCCGCGCAGCGCGGCGAGCAGGTGCTCGGCGCCAGCCATATCGATGCGCTGCTGACCGGCGTGGACCTGCTGGTGCGCGTCGGCGACCCGGGCACGGCCGCTTCCGTGACGCCGATCGAGATCGACGCCTTCGCGGTCGCGCTGGCGAATGCCGGCGAGGCAGGCGAGGGCGGTGAGGCGGGTCGCGCCGCCGTGTCGGCGCCGGCGCCGGCCGCGCCGCTCTCGCTCGACGAGCTGGCCGCGCAGTTGCGATTGTCCGAGCCGCTGCCCGACGAGGCGCTCGCCAAGTACGACGTCCGGCTGCCGCTGGAGCCGTCGCTCGCGCCGCTGCCGCGCGGGCTCGACGAGGCGGCCATGCGGTTCGAATCGACCGTGCCGCCCGAGCTGGCCGCGCAACTGCGGCTCGACGAACCCGCCGCGGCGCCGCCCCTGGCGGCCGATGCTGGCGAGGACGGCGGATCGGCCGGCGCCGCGCGCGGCGACGCCGCGAACCCCGCCGGCGCCGTTGCGCCCGCAAGCATCGAGCCGGCCGCGCGCGACAGCCACGACAGCGCCGGCGACGCCGGCCAGATGCGCCGCGTGCGCGCCGACAGCCTGAACCGGCTGCTGAGCCTGTCGGGCGAATCGCTGGTCGAATCGCGCTGGCTCAAGCCCTTCGCCGATTCGATGCTGCGCATCCGGCGCACGCAGCGCGACGCGGCGCGCGCGCTCGACACGCTCTACGAAAGCCTGGCCGACGATCTCGACCCCGGGCGCGAGGCCGCGCTCAACGAGGTGCGGCAGATGATGAACGACCTGCAGCGCGCGTTCACGGCCCGCATCGACGAGCTCGACCGCTTCGAGCGGCGCAGCAGCCATATCGCCGAGCAGCTCTACGACGAGGCGCTGCAATGCCGGATGCGGCCGTTCGGCGACGCCACCCGCGCCTATCCGCGCGTGGTGCGCGACCTGGCGCGTTCGCTGGGCAAGCGGGTGCGCTTCTCGATCGTCGGCGAATCCACCCAGGTCGATCGCGACCTGCTCGACATGCTCGACGCGCCGCTCGGCCACCTGCTGCGCAACGCGCTCGACCACGGCGTCGAGGCGCCCGAGCTGCGCGTGGCGCGCGGCAAGCCGCCCGAGGCGAGCATCACGCTGGAGGCGCGCCACAGCGCCGGCTCGCTGCTGATCAGCGTGGCCGACGACGGGCCGGGCGCCGACCTCTCGGCGGTGCGCGCGGCGATCGTGCGGCAGCGCCTGACCGATGCCGAGACGGCCGCTCGCCTGACCGATGCCGAGGTGCTGGAATTCCTGCTGCTGCCGGGGTTCTCGATGCGCGAGCAGGTCACCGACGTGTCGGGCCGCGGCGTCGGGCTCGATGCCGTGCACGAGATGGTCAAGCGCGTGCGCGGCGCGGTGCGGATCTTCAACGAGCCGGGGCAGGGCATGCGCTTCGTGCTGCAACTGCCGCTCACGCTGTCGGTGATCCGCAGCCTGCTGGTCGAGGTCGGCGGCGAGCCCTATGCGTTCCCGCTGGTGCACGTGCGGCGCGCGCTCGAGATCGATCGCGCCGGCATCGACGTGCTCGAGGGGCAGCAGCACTTCTCGCTCGACGAGCGCCGCGTCGGCCTGGTCACCGCGCACCAGTTGTTCGATGCCGGCGAGCCCGGCGGCGCGGGGCCCAGCACGGCGGTGGTGGTGATCGGCGCCGAGCCGGAAACCTACGGGGTGGCGGTCGACCGCTTCCTCGGCGAGCGCATGCTGGTGGTGCAGCCGCTCGACGCGCGCCTGCAGAAGATTCGCAACATCGCCGCCGGCGCCCTGCTCGAGAACGGCGATCCCGTGCTGATCGTCGACGTCGAGGACCTGGTGCGCTCGATCGACAAGCTGATCCGCGGCGGCCAGCTCACCAAGATCCGTCGCGACGCGGGCGGCGCGCTCGCGCAGCGCCGCAAGCAGGTGCTGGTGGTCGACGATTCGTTGACGGTGCGCGAGCTCGAGCGCAAGCTGCTGGAGAAGCGCGGCTACGCGGTGACCATCGCGGTGGACGGCATGGACGGCTGGAACGCGATCCGCGGCGAGCGCTTCGACCTGGTGGTGACCGACATCGACATGCCGCGCATGGACGGCATCGAGCTGGTCACGCTGATCAAGGGCGATCCGCTGCTCAAGGCGGTGCCGGTGATGATCGTCTCGTACAAGGATCGCGACGAGGACCGGCGGCGCGGCCTGGATGCCGGCGCCGACTACTACCTGGCCAAGGGCAGCTTCCACGACGAGGCCCTGCTCGACGCCGTCCACGACCTGATCGGGGAGGCCAGCGCATGAACATCGGCATCGTCAACGACCTGCCGCTCGCGGTGGCCGCGCTGCGCCGCGCGGTGTCGCACCGGCCCGAGCACCGTGTGCTGTGGGTGGCCGCCGACGGCGAGCAGGCGGTCGATTTCTGCGTCGCCAACCCGCCCGACCTGGTGCTGATGGACCTGATCATGCCGCGCGTCGACGGCGTCGAGGCGACCCGCCAGATCATGGCCCGCTCGCCCTGCGCGATCCTGATCGTGACCGCCAGCGTGGATGCCAACAAGGCCACCATCTACGAGGCGATGGGCGCCGGCGCGCTCGACGCGGTGGATACGCCGACCCTCGCGCAGGGCATGCTGGCCGATGCCTCGCAGCCGCTGCTGGCCAAGATCGACCAGATCGGCCGGCTGCTGGCCACGCGCGGGCCGGTGCCGGCGCAGCCGGCGGCGGCGCCCGCCACGGCGCTGCCGCCGCTGGTGGCGATCGGCGCCTCGGCGGGCGGGCCCACCGCGCTGGCCGCCCTGCTCAAGCCCTTGCCCGAGGATTTCCCGGCCGCCATCGTGATCGTCCAGCATGTCGACGCGGCCTTCGCGATCGGCATGGCCGAATGGCTCGACGGCTTCACGCGCTTGCCGGTGCGCGTGGCCAAACAGGGCGGGGCGCCGCAGCGCGGCGAGGTGCTGCTGGCCGCCACCAACGATCACCTCCATCTCACCGCGCGCGGCCAGCTCGGCTACACGCGCCATCCCGAGGAAACGCCGTATCGGCCCTCGGTCGACGTGTTCTTCCACAGCGTGGTCGAGCATTGGCGCGGCGACGCGCTCGGCGTGCTGCTGACCGGCATGGGCCGCGACGGCGCGCTCGGCCTGAAGGCGATGCGCGCCAAGGGCTTCTACACGATCGCCCAGGACGCGGCCACCAGCGCCGTGTACGGCATGCCCAAGGCGGCCGCCGCGATCGACGCGGCCACGGCGATCCTGCCGCTCGACCAGATCGCCGAGCGCGTCACCCTGCAGTTGCAGCGCTTCGCGCGCTCGCGCTGAGCGCCGCTCGCGGGAGGCGGCCGGGCGTCCTGCCCGGCTTGCGCGCGACGCTCGCGCGGTGCCTGCATGGTGCCTGCATGGTGTTCGCGGCAGCCTTGCACGAAACTTGCTCGATCCTTGCGACAGCCCGCCTCGCGGCGGCTTGCCGGACGTTCCCGCAAGCCCGCGCGGCGGCCGGGCCGCGCCGGGCGTGCAATTTTTACAGTGCCGGCGCGGCCGATCCTTGCCGATTTACCCGACCGCGCCAGCCATGCTTCTGCCATCGATGAACCGACCCGCCGCCGAATTCCAGCCCGCGCCGCCCGACGAGCAGGCGCTGAAGACACATACCGACCGCCGCCAACTGCACCAGATCATCGCCGGGCTGACCGAGGGCGTGATCCTGGTCGAGCCCGACCAGCGCATCGTGTGGGCCAACGAGGCGGCGCTGGCCATGCACGGCGCGGCCAGCCTGGCCGAGCTGGGCGCCGACGTCACCGAGTATCGCGAGCGCTTCCGGCTGCGCGACACCAACCACGACCCGGTCCGGCAGGGCCAGTATCCGATCGACCGCGTGATCAGCGGCGAGCAGTTCAGCGACGTGACGGTGGAGGTCGAATCGGCCACCGACGACCGGCTGCGCTGGGTCCACCGGATCCGCAGCCTGGTGCTGACCAACGCGGCGGGCGAGCCCGACTGCCTGGCGCTGGTGCTGCACGACGCCACCGACTGGGCCAGCGCCGAGCAGCGCTTCGAGCGCACCTTCAACGCCAACCCGGCGCCCGCTGCGATCTGCCGGCTCGACGACTTCCGCTACGTGAAGGTCAACCAGGGTTTCCTCGACATCACCGGCCAGGCCAGCGAGGCGGCGGTGATCGGCCGCTCGGTCTACGAGCTCGACGTGTTCGATCGCGCCGAGCGGCGCGAGCTGGCGATCGAGCGGCTCGGCGACGGCATGTCGATCCCGCCGATGGAGGCGCTGCTGCGCCGCGCCGACGGCGGCGACCACGCGGTGATCGTGTCGGGCCAGCCGATCGACATGGGCGAGCACGCCTGCATGCTGTTCACTTTCACCGACCTGCAGCCGCGCCGGCTGGCCGAGACCGCGCTGCGCCAGAGCGAGGAGCGCTTTGCCAAGGCGTTCCGGATGGCGCCGGTGGCGATGGCGATACTGACCGCCGGCGGCTGCGAGGTCCTCGACTGCAACGAGGCCTTCGCCGCCATGACCGGCCATGCGCAGCACGAGGTGCTGGGCCGCTCGGCCGAGGAGATCGGCTTGTGGGCCGAGCCGGGCATGCAGCGCGAGATCGTTGACGCGATCGGCCGCGAGGGCGCGGTGAGGATGCGCGACGCGCGCGTGCTCCGGCACGACGGCGAGCCGCGCGACTGCCTGGTGTCGGCCGACATGGTGGCGATCCACGGACAGGACTGCCTGCTGCTCGCGCTGCTCGACATCAGCGAGCGCAAGCGCACCGAGATGGAATTGATCCAGGCCATCGAGACGGCGATGCAGGATGCCTCCTGGTTCAGCCGTACCCTGATCGAGAAGCTGGCCAACGTGCGCCGCGACAAGGCACCCGATGCCGGCGCCCAACTCGCCGACCTGACCGCGCGCGAGCGCGACGTGTTCGACCTGCTCTGCCACGGCCTGCCCGACAAGGAGATCGCCAACCGGCTCGGGCTCGCGCCGAACACGGTGCGCAACCACGTCTCGACCATCTACAACAAGCTCGATGTGCACAGCCGCGGCGAGGCGATCGTGTGGGCGCGCGAGCGGGGTATCGTCGGCGCGGCGGAGGCCCCGGCTCCGGTCCCGGCCGAGGCGCCTGCCGCGGTGCAGCAGCGGGCCGCGAAACCGGCCGCGCAACCGGTCGCGAAATCCGCCGCCAAGGCCACCGGCGCGGCGCGCACGCCGCGCGGGCGGGCCTCGCGCTGAACATCGGGCCGGTGCGAATGCACTAAAAGCGCTGGCCCATCTGCATCTGCTCGCGGCGGCGGCGCCTTGCGAAGATGGTGACTCCCCGGCGCGCGGCCCTGGCCCGCACGGCCGGTCCCGATGAATCCCTCAAGGAGTCGACCATGGACAAGAATCGTATTGACGGCAAGCTCAAGCAGGTGAAGGGTTCGATGAAGGAGGCGCTCGGCAAGGTGACGGGCGACCGCAAGACCGAGGCGGAAGGTGTCGCCGAGAAGACCCAGGGCAAGCTGCAGGAGAAGGCGGGCCAGACCGCCGACGCGATCCGCAAGCATTCGGACCTGCACTGAGGTTCGAGCGCCCGGCCCCGCCGCGCATGCCGCGCGGCGGGGCCGCCGGCGGCAACGGGTAAGCATTCCGAAAGAATGATCCGCGCGAGCGAAGGCGGCCCGCTGCGGCGGCGATTTCGATGCCGCCGCATTTTTTTCGCGTCCATTTCGCGTACAATCCGTGCTCGCCGGAGATGGCATTCCTCCGTACACAACCGCCGGTCAGCCGGCTGATGATGCCTACGCATCCTGGGTACAGGAGGTCGTAGGCCGTCTTGACGACAAGCGGTGTCCTGCCGCCCAGGTTTGATGTCCTGTCGAATCTGGAAACCATGAAAGCTTTCGAATCCGTCGAGCAAGTCGCGATGCTGCGCGCGCTCGGCCGCTGGCTCGTGCTGTCGAGCCTGGTCGGCGCGCTGGCCGGCTCTGCTTCCGCCCTGTTCCTCTACCTGCTCGATCTCGCCACCGGCACGCGCCTGGCGCATCCCTGGCTGCTGTGGCTGCTGCCGCTGGGCGGTTTCGCCATGGGCTGGGTCTACCTGCGCATCGGCAGCTCGGTGGAGGGCGGCAACAACCTGCTGATCGACGAGATCCACGATCCGGCGCGCGCGGTGCCCACCCGCATGGCGCCGCTGGTGATGATCGCCACCGTGGTCACGCACCTGTTCGGCGGCTCGGCGGGGCGCGAGGGCACCGCCGTGCAGATGGGCGGGGCGCTGGCCGATCGCGTCGCGCGAATCCTGCGCGTCGATGCCGAGACGCGGCGCATCCTGCTGATGGCCGGCATCGCCGCGGGTTTTTCCTCGGTGTTCGGCACGCCGCTGGCGGGCGCGGTGTTCGGGCTGGAGGTGCTGGCGATCGGCCGCCTGCGCTACGACGCGCTGTTTCCCTGCGTGGCGGCGGCGATCGTCGCCGACCTGGTGTGCCGGCTGTGGGGCATCCACCATCCCGTCTACCCGGTGCCCTACGTGCCGCCGATGGGCCTGGCCACGGCCGGCTCGGCGATCGTCGCGGGTATCGCCTTCGGCGTGGTGGGCATGCTGTTCGCCGATGCCACGCACGCGCTCGGCGCGCGCTTCAAGCGCTGGATTCCCTACGGGCCGCTGCGGCCGATGGCAGGCGGCGCGCTGGTGGCGCTGGCCGGCAGCGTGCTGGCCGTGCCGCAATATCTCGGGCTCGGCATTCCCACCATCGAGGCGGCCTTTCGCGGACCCTTGCCGGTCTACGACTTCGCCGGCAAGTTCGGCTTCACGGTGCTCACGCTCGCGGCCGGCTTCAAGGGCGGCGAGGTGACGCCGCTGTTCTACATCGGCGCGACGCTCGGCAACGCGCTCTCGCACCTGCTCGCGCTGCCCTTGCCGGTGCTGGCGGCGCTCGGTTTCGTCGCGGTGTTCGCGGGCGCGGCCAATACGCCGATCGCCTCGACGATCATGGCGATCGAGCTGTTCGGCGCGCCGATCGGGATGTTCGCCGCGCTGGCCTGCGTGATCGCCTACCTGTTCTCGGGGCACACCGGCATCTATCGCGCGCAGCGCATCGGCCATGCCAAGCATCCCTGGCTCAGCGCGGGCGGGCGGCTCGCCGACGCGGCGCTGCGGCGGCCGGCGGCGGAGCCCAAGCGGGAGAGCGAGCGTGAGCCGGCCTGAGGCGGGGCCATGCCGTTCGATGCTGAGGACTGCAGGGTAAATCGGCACCGGCGGCACCGACGGCGAAGTTCGCGCGAGGCAGCCGGCGCGAGCGCATCGACGCCGGAGCCGGACCTGCGGCTGCCGCCGGCGCCTTCGAGGCGTCAGCCGGCGCGACCCCGGCCCGGCCGCGTGCCG
>NZ_VWWC01000235.1:0-8390 GCF_011753175.1 Burkholderia sp. Cy-637
TTGCGTGGGCGCCTGGCGATCGCCGCCGGGCTGGTGCTGAGCGTGGCGATCGGCGGCGGCGGCGGCTGGATGGCGCGCGGCTGGCAGCTCGAGGGCGGCCCGGACGCGACGCTGGCCGCGATCGCCACGCCGATCCGACCGATGGGCGACGCGCTGACCGCCTACCGGATGGTGGTGGCAAACCGTGGCGCCAGCTTCGATCTGGCCACGCACCGGCCGGAGGAGCTGCAGGCCTGGCTGGAGCGCTCGGTCGGCTCGACGATCCGGCTGCCCGACCTGGCCCGCGCCGGCTTCACGCCGGTGGGCGGGCGCCTGTTCGCGACCGAGGACGGGCCTTCGGCGATGGTGCTCTACCAGGACGGCCAGGGTCACGCGGTCAGCTTCTACGTGCGCCCGCCCGGCGGCGAGCGCCAGCTGCTGAAGAACGGCACGCGCCGCGACGGCGCGCTGCTCGCGCAATACGGCTCGCAGCAGGGCTACAACTACGCGCTGGTGGCGCCCACCGACGGCGTGGATGGCGCGGCGCTCACCACGGCGCTCGAAACGGTGCGCGGCTGATTCTTCCCGGCCTCACCTCAAACCGACTTTCCTCACCTTTGAAACCGGCCGTCAGCCTTGGCTGACGCGGTTTCGCTCGCCTTCGCGGCACAGCGAACCACAGCGAACCACAGCGGATAGCCTGTGGACAGATTGGGCAAAACACGGATACGCACAGGCTGTGCGGAAAGTTGTTCTGTGTTGCCGGGAGCTGTGCACATCGCACCGGCACGGTTATGCGGACGGCACAGCGCTGATCGAAAAGGCGTAAACACGGTTATCCACAGCGATGGACGCCTTTTGTTAACTACTACTATTTACGTATACGACCCCGACAAAAGCTGTGGGGATACGCGAGGGCGTGGATAACTGCGTGGACAACGGGTTTCGAATGCTGTGCAGATGGGATTTAGCTGAAACTACATGATTGTGAAGTTTCGATAAAAACGGCAGCCCATTCGTCATAAACTTCATGCTTATGGATTTTTCACTGTCTCTGACGACTACCAGCCATCAAAACTACACGTTCGTGAATTTTTCTCCTTCCAGTCTCCAGGATCGATCCTATAATTCACGATCATGAAGTTTCGTCGGCAGGATGCACATCCTGCTGGACAATCGACCGAGCCATCCAGACATGCGACACAAGATCGAGCAGGCCTCCGATATCGGCGGCGTAATCCGGGCCGCCCGCAAAGCCCAGCAACTGCGGCAAGACGATGCCGCCGGCAGCATGGGGGTGAGCCTCGGGTTCATGGTCAAGGCCGAGGCAGGCGAAACCTCGGTGCAGTGGGGCAAGCTGTTCCAGATACTGGAGGGGCTGGGCGTGCAGGTGATTCTCGATATTCCCGATGCAAGCGAGGCGCTGCTCAGGAACGAGTCCAGGATGGCACGTCATCGCGCCGCGGCACGCGAATTCCGCTCCGTGGAGCGCCTGCACGAACCTGAAGGCACTCTCGTCGATCCGGACCGGCACATCGTCGGATCGAAGGTGGTGTTGCGTGCCGCCGAGCGCCTGCTGGCGACAACGCCGGACAAGCGATCACGTTCGGGAGCGACCGTGAAACGCGCCAGCAAGCTGGTGAAGGATGCCGCCACGGTCGTGCAGGGCGAACCCTCGAAAGGAAAGGCACGCAAATGACGGAGCGCAGCCTGGTCGCGTCGATCGATCAACAGGTGATCGGCCGGCTTCACGAGAACCAGAACCTCTGGGCATTCGAATACGATCGATCGTGGCTGGAGAATCCCGATCGATTCGCCCTGAGCCCGCACCTCCCGTTGCAGGAGGAATGGCATCGAGATGGATCGACCACGCGTCCTTGCCAATGGTATTTCGACAACCTGCTGCCCGAGGAAACGGTCCGCAAGCTGTTGGCCAAGGATGCGAAATTGCCCGACGAGCACGATGCGTTTGCCTTGCTGGCGTATTACGGACGAGAGTCGGCTGGCTCCCTGACCTTGCGCCCGCCTGGCGGGGACGATGAGCAAGTGCCGCACGAGGCACTGCGCCCGCTGACCGACGAGGCCTTGAACGAGCGGATTCGCGAACTTCCCCGCGTGCCCCTGACGCATGACGCGCCCAAGAAAATGTCACTCGCCGGTGCGCAGCACAAGCTGCCGGTGGTGGTCCGTGACGGGCAGCTCTACGAGCCCGGTAGCGAAGCCGTCTCGACCCATATCCTGAAGCCCAACCACCCGAACCCCGACGGCTTTCCCAACACGGTCATCAACGAATGGTTCGTCATGAAACTGGCGGATGGCGTCGGTGGCCTGCCGGTGCCGGAGGTGTCCCGGCGCTACGTCCCGGCTCCGGTTTATCTGATCGAGCGATTCGATCGCCGCGTCGAGGCTGATCGGGTGTCGAGGCGCCATGCGATCGATGGCTGTCAATTGCTCGGGCTGGCCGCAACCAGCAAATATCCGGCCTGGTCGATCGATTCCCTGCTGAAGCTCATCGATCGATGCCGCGCGCCGGGCGTGGTCCGCCTGCGCATCTTCCGCTGGTTGGTGTTTTGCGTGCTGGTGGGCAATGGCGACTCCCACCTGAAGAATCTCAGCTTCCTGGTCGACAAGGACGGCATCACGCTGTCGCCGTTCTACGACCTGCTGAGCGAGGCGGTTTCCGAGACACGCTTCGTCATGGAAGACAAGGCACGTTGGCCGGATCTTTCGGAATTCACGGGCGAGTTGTTCGGTGAAAAGCGTTACGCGCACTTCAGCCGCGGCTTGCTGGAAGATGCCGGCGAAGCATTGGGATTGACGCGGGCCGTTGCGGCACGACAGATCGAAGAATTGCTCGAGCGTATCCCGGCACAAGCCGATGCGCTCATCGAGCAGACGGTTCGGGAAAATGAGGCACTCGCGGCGGAGCGCCCCGAATTGACAGCGATTCTCGGCGGCGAGATCCGATTGCTGCGAGCGATTCGCCGCACCGTGATTCACGACATGGCGAGGCGCATTTCCGGCAGGGATTGACGCGGAGATTGCGCGACGGACAAGAGGGAAAAGGAAAGGGCGCGGCACCACCCAGCCGCCGCGCCCACGCCCCCTAAAACGCGAACGACCGCTGCCCCGTCACACCCAGCAGATCATCCACCGTGCGCGCCCGCACGAAGTGCACCGGCCCCTCGGCCCCCGCGATCGCCTTGAAATGCGCGTCCCCGCAGCGGACCTTGCGCCGTTCGCGGCCGCGCGGCTCGGTGTCGTCGGCCTGGCTGTCCATCTCCACCACATAACACTGGTCCGGCGCCCCAGCCCGCTCCACCAGCACCAGCCAATCGGGCCGGTAATCGCCCAGCGGCGTGGGAATCCGGAACCAGGCCGGCAGCTTCGCGTACAAGGTCACCGCCGCGCTGGCCTCCAGCGCATCCACGAAGGCACGCTCGGCCGCCGATTCGACCACGATCGCGGTCGTCACCGACTTGCCCGCGCCCTCGCGCAGATCCTTGCGATACCCCGTCACCGGCTCGTCGACGAAGCGCGCCAGCGGCCACACCACGCCGTCGCCGATCCGCTTGTAGGCGATGCCGTCCACCAGCGCCTCGCGCTTGCAGCGGTTCACCGCATCGGCCACCAGCGCGATGAAGGCTTGCGGGTTGATGCGGAATTCGTCGAGCCGCCCGCTGCCGGTCAGCACGGCGGCCAGCGTGCGCCGCGTCAGCTGGGTGCGGTCCTGCAGCTCGGTGAGCAGGTCGGGCAGGGCGATCTCACCCTCGTCGAGCACCACCGTGCCGGCCGAGGCCGTCTCGGTGGCTTCCACGCCGGCCTTGCCGATCGAGATGTCGGCCTTGCGCCATTGCAGGCGCGCGCGCGGCACCTCGGGCGCGGCCCGCAGCGCGGCCACGCAGGCTTCCACCAGCGCGGCATCGTCGAAGCTGACGCGATAGGTGGTGCGCGCCTGCACGCGGGCCCAGAGCGCGCGGAACGCCTCGCCGAACACGACGGGCTGGCCCTTCGCGTCCAGGCGCGGCACCAGCAACCGGCGGTCGTCGGCATTGCGCACATCCAGGCGCCCGGACAGCTTGCGCAGCAGCTCGACGATCCGGTGCCGCAGCGGCTCGAAGGCTTCGGGCAAGGGCAGCACGCCGCCCTTGAGCACGATCTTCAGCGCATCGAGCACCTTGCCCTGCGCGTCGATGAAGCCGCTCTCGTGCAGATGCGTCCACAAGGCCGCCGAACGCTCGACGCCCAGCGGCGCGCTCGCGCCTTGCGCGTCGGTCACCGGCAGCACCGCGAACTGGTGCGTGTCGACGATGCCGAAGCGGATCCCCGTATCGGCCTCGATCTCCTTCTGCAGGTTCGAGGCGAACTGCTCGTAGCTCTCGGTGGCCACCACGGTCAGCGTGTTGACGTCGAAGCCGCGCACGCGCTCGCCGCGCTGGTCGACCGCCAGGCGCAGCCCGCGCCCGATGGTCTGGCGCCGCTCGCGCTCGCTGCGGATGTCGCGCAGCGTGCAGATCTGGAACACGTTCGGGTTGTCCCAGCCTTCCTTGAGCGCCGAGTGCGAGAAGATGAAGCGCAGCGGCGTGGCGAAGGACAGCAGCCGCTCCTTCTCGCGCATGATCAGGCTGTAGGCGCGCTCGGCGTTCTCGCGGCCGCTGGCATTGCTGTCGCTGGTCTCGGTCCAGCCGCCCTTGCGGTCGATCGAGAAGTAGCCGTCGTGCGCGGCGGCCACGTCGAGCTCGGGATCGAAGCCGGCGAACAGCGAGCGGTAGATCGGCAGCTTCGCGGCGCGCCGGTACTCGTCCTCGAAGATATCCGCGTAGGGGCCCTTCAGCGCCACGCCGCCGGGCTCGTAGCGGCGATAGCGATCGACGCTGTCGACGAAGAACAGCGACAGCACCTTCACGCCGAGCGGCTTCAGGCGCAGCTCCTTGTCCAGGTGCTCGCGGATCGTGCGGCGGATCATCTCGCGCTGGATCGCCAGCGGATCGACGTCGCCATGCGCGTCGCCGAGCGCGAGGAAGGCCTCGCCGCCGGGATAGCGCAGCTCGACGAACTCGTTGCCGCGCGTGGTGTCGATCTCGCCGATCCGGTAGTCGGCATACACGCCGCGGCGCGTCACGCGCTCGAGCAGGTCGCCGTCGCCGACCGTCACGGTCTGGCGCTCGACGCCGGCGGGCGTGGCCACGTCGAGCTCGACGCGCGCGGCGATGGTGCCGCGCCGGTTGCTCACCGATACCAGCCGCACATAGGGCTTGTTGTGCGCGTCCTCGACGGTGGCCGAGGCCACCTCGATCTGCTTGACCAGGCGCCGCTCGTAGGCGTCCACCGCGTCGAGCCGGTACACCATCTGGTACAGGTCCGCGTGGGTCGCCGAATAGCGCAGCGTGCAGAGCGGCGCCATCGCGTCGAGCGCCTCCTTGCCGCGGCCTTCCAGCCCGCCGTCCACGCTCTGCGGCTCGTCGACGATCAGGATCGGCCGGGTGGCGCGGATCAGGTCGATCGGCTTCTCGCCGCCGGTCTTCTCGCTGGGCTTGTAGAGGTTGTTGACGTCCTTGCGGTTGATCGCGGCCACCGTCGCGACCATGATCTGCACCGTCGCGCTGGAGGCGAAGCGGCGCACCTGGCCGAGCTTGGCGGAGTCGTACAGGAAGTAGTCGAAGGGCACGCCGTCGTAGAGCCGGCGGAAATGCGAGCGCGTGATGTCGAGCGTCTTGTGCACGCCCTCCTTGATCGCCACCGAGGGCACCACGATCACGAACTTGGTGAAGCCGTAACGCCGGTGCAGCTCGAAGATGGTGCGCAGGTAGACATAGGTCTTGCCGGTGCCGGTCTCCATCTCGACGGTGAAGTCGGTCGAGACCAGCGGCCCCGA
Source organism: Burkholderia sp. Cy-637 (assembly GCF_011753175.1). Classification (NCBI taxonomy): domain Bacteria; kingdom Pseudomonadati; phylum Pseudomonadota; class Betaproteobacteria; order Burkholderiales; family Burkholderiaceae; genus Burkholderia; species Burkholderia sp. Cy-637. The sequence continues at coordinate 5,855 of NZ_VWWC01000235.1, forward strand.
GGGCGCCAGGCCGCCGCGCACCTGCACCTCGGCGAGGTTGCGCGCCAGCGCCGCGGTATCGAGCGCGAGCCGGTTGCCGACCGCCAGCGCGCTCTCGGCCACGCCGATCGGCATCTGCCGCGCGATGCTGGTGTCGCCGTCGCCGGTCTGTCCAGCGGCGTCGGCCGCATCGACGCTGAACGCCGCGCGATGCGCGTCCTGCCCGCGAAACAGGTCGCAGACGGCATCCACCGCCTCGAGCTGGTAGTCGAGATCGGCCTCGAAATGCAGTTCCATCATCGGCGCGCCGGCCGACTGCGCGTCGAACACGTTGCGCGTCATCAGAGGCTCCGCACCGAGCGGATCCCGTGCTGCTCGAGGATCGCGGACAGGTTAACCTTGGCGACGTCGTCGACGAAGGCGCCGTCGCGGAACACGCAGGTCACGTCATGCTGGGGCGGCGCATCCACCGCATCGAGCACGCCGACGATGCCCTGCGCCAGCACCTCGGCCTCGGCGCGGTCGATGCGCGCGGCGAAGCAGGCCACGATCGCGCCGTCGATCACGTGCACCTGCTTGCCGGCCACCGGCAGGGTGTCGACCGGCGCGCACAGATCGAGGCCGAGCTTGATGGTGAGCTCGGCGAGCAGGTCCGCGTCGGTGCGGCCGGCCTTGATGTGCTCGACCGCGTCGAGCAGCGACTGCTGCACGTTGGCGCCGCGCGGGTCCCATTCCACCACGTTGGTGGAATCGAGCCGGAACACGCGGAAGCCCAGGTCGAGCGCCGCCTCGGGATGCTCGCCGAGGATCCGCTCGGCCGCGCGCCGCAGCCGCTCCTTGGTGATCTCGGCCAGGTTGGCGGGGCGCTTGAGCCGGGCGCAGAACTCGGCGGCGGCCTTCTGGTCCTTGTTGCCGGCGTCGAGCGGCTCGGGCAGCTGCACCAGCGCGAAGCGCCGGCGCGCGCCGTCGGCCGCGTTGGCCTCCATCACCGCGTGCGCGGTGGTGCCGGAGCCGGCGAAGCAGTCGACGACCAGGTCGTCGTCGCCGGTCAGCCAGCCGACCAGCGAGGCCGCGAAATCGGTCGGCTTGGGCAGGTCGAAGGGGATCGCCAGCGCCTTCAGGCGCGCATCGTCCGAGCCGCCGAAGGGCAGGATCGAGGGCACGTTCTCGTGCAGGTTCTCGTCGAGGAAATAGATCCGCTGCGGCTGGGTGCTTTCGTCCGCGCCGAACTCGATCAGCCCCTTGTCGAGCAGCTCGCGCATGGTGGCGGGCGGGTTGCGCCAGCCGCGCTCGGGCACCGGGCAGGGCTTGCCCGTCACCGGGTGCGTGAGCGGGATGAAGTAGTCGTCGGGGGCGCGCTTCTTGTTCGGCCAGGCCATCGATACCAGGCGGTAGACGCGGCCTTCCGGCGAGAGCCGGTCGTACATCGCCTCGCCGCCCGACAGCGTGGTCTGCGCGCGCAGCCAGGCGCGGTAGGCCTGGGTCGCCTCGGCGATGGTGGTGGTATCGGCGATCGCGTCGTGGGCCGCGTCCAGCATGCGCTGCGCGTTGCGCTTGGGGCGCTTGAGTGGCGCGTGCTCGAACAGCCATTCGGCGTCGCGCGCGAACAGCACGATCGATTCGTGCTGGTAGGCGATGCCGCGCGCGTCGCCCTTCGGATTGCGCTTGTCCCACACCGCCACGCCCAGCTCGTTCTCCTCGCCGAAGATCTCGCGCATCACCAGCACCAGCGCGTGCAGCTCGTGCTCGTCGATATGGATGGCGATCAGGCCGTCGCGGGCCAGCAGGTCGAATGCCAGCTTCAGGCGCGGATACATCATGTTGAGCCAGTCGGTATGGAACCGGCCGCTCGCCTCGGTATGGCTGCTGAGCTTCACGCCGCCCGCGGCCTGGCCCGTCAGCGCGAGGTAGTGGCGCAGGCTGTCGGTGAAGTTGTCGGGATAGACGAACTCCTTGCCGGTGTTGTACGGCGGATCGATATAGACCAGCTTGACCGAGCCCGCGTAGCTCTTGTGCAGCAGCTTGAGCACCTCGAGGTTGTCGCCCTCGATCATCAGGTTGCGGGTGCCGTCCCAGTTCAGGCTCTCCTCGCGGCAGGGGCGCAGCGTGCCGGTGGAGGGCGTGAGCGCGAGCTGGCGCGCGCGGCGCTTGCCGTGCCAGGCCAGGCCGTATTTCTCGTCGGCCTCGGCGACGGTGCGCTCGCCCACCAGCGCCTTGAGCACCTCGAGGTTCAGCGCGAGGCCCTGCGGGCCTTCGGTCACCGCTTCCGGGAACAGGGCCCGGAGCCGTTCGAGGTTGTCCGCCGCGAGATCCGCGGAGCGGGCCTCGGGACTGGCGGATTCGATCTTTCGCATCGTGTTTTCCATGTAAAGCATGAGTGGCGCGCCGCTGTCGAGGTTCCCCGGCGCCGCCGCGGCGGGCCGTCGAGGCCGTCCGCCATGCCCGGCCGCGCATCGATGCATCGGCATATCGGCGCGGGCAGGGACGTGGCGGGTCGCGAGGGGAACGGAGGACCACGGGACGCGCCCGGCTCCCGGGCCGCCGCCGCGCGAGGGCG
>NZ_VWWC01000236.1:0-8456 GCF_011753175.1 Burkholderia sp. Cy-637
TGCCGGCCGCGTCGAAGAACAGCACCGGCAGGCAATCGGCCACCATCACCACGCAGACGGCGCCGGGCACGTCGGTCACGCTGGCATCGGCGCGAACCGGCGCGTCCGCCGCAGCCGGGCCGGCCGCCAGTACCGCGTCGGCGCGCACGACCTCGGTGCCGTGCACCTGCTCGAGCCAGGCCGCGCGCGGCTGGCCGGCCAAGGCCAGCAGCCGCGCGCGATTCGCCTCGACGGCGGCCGGATCGTCGCCGGTGTGAAGGCCGAGATTCATGCCGCCGGGCGCATCGCCCTGCTCCGCCGACCATCTGCCATAAGGCGCGGCGCTCACGCCGCCGTCACGCGTCGAAACCAGCGCGCGCACGCGCGGCGCAACGCGCCAGTCGGGTTGCAGGCAATCGTCGAGGCTCAGCTCGGGCAGCGTGATGGTGGTCATTCAGTCCTCTTCCGGATCGTCGCGTACGTAGATGATCTCGCCATCGTAATCATCGTCGTCGTAATCGTCCTCGTCGTCGAAGTCGGCGTCCTCGGCACCGAAGCCGAGCGCGGCGGCCAGCTCGGCGATGTCGTCGGGCACCGGACAGCGCCACTGCATCGAGCGCCCCGTGAGCGGGTGCACCAGGCCGAGCCGCCAGGCATGCAGGGCCTGGCGCGCGAAACCGCCGGGCAGCGCCGCGACCGAGCGCTTGCCGCGCGCGCGGCCATAGACCGGGTCGCCGAGCAGCGGATGGCCGGTATGCGCGCAGTGCACGCGAATCTGGTGCGTGCGGCCGGTCTCGAGATCGCAGTGGATCGCCGACACCGGCTGGTTCTGCCAGAGCACCGTATCGACGCAGCGGAAGTGCGTGCGGGCCGGCTTGCCCGAGGCGCCCGTGACGACCGCCATGCGCGTGCGCTCGCGCGGATCGCGGCCGATCGGCGCGTCGATGGTGCCGCTCTCGGGCATGCGCCCCCACACCAGCGCGAAATAACGCCGCTTGACGGTGCGCGCCTGCAACTGCCGGACCAGATCGGTCTGCGCCGCGAGCGTGCGCGCCACCACCATCAGCCCGGAGGTTTCCTTGTCGAGGCGATGGACGATGCCGGCGCGCGGCAGGCCGGCCGCCGCCTCGCCGTAGCGATGCAGCAAGCCGTTGAGCAGGGTGCCGCTCCAGTTGCCGGCGGCGGGATGCACCACCAGGCCGGCGGGCTTGTCGATCACCACCAGGGCTTCGTCCTCGTAGACGATCGACAGCGGCACCGGCTCGGGCGCGAACGCGAGCTGCTCGGGCAACAGGTCGGGCACCAGCTCGATGGTCGCGCCCAGCGGCACCGGCTGGCGCACCTTGGCCGGCGCGCCGTCGACGCGCACGCGCTGCTCGTCGATCCAGCCCTGCAGGCGGCTGCGCGAGAATTCGGGGAATAGTTGGGCGAGCGCCTTGTCGAGGCGCTCGCCGGCGAGCGAGTCAGGCACCACCACCACCCGCGGGGCCTCGTCGCCCGATGCGGCGGAGGCCGGCGCGGCAAGCGACTCGCCAGACAGATCATCGTCGAGCGAATCGCCCGCCGATGCGTCGGACGGGGTGGAGCTTGGGCTATAATCGTCGCCATTTGCCGTGCCCGGCCGGGCACGGAACGAACTTGAACGGGTCATTTAGACTGGGTCACCGAGACTGAAAGCTAGGACATGCGAGCCACATTCACCATGATGAATTCGACCAAACGCGTGGCAAAACCTGTGGCCGCGTGGGCTGCATTGGCCGCGGCCGCCGCGCTGATCGCCGGCTGCCACGGCTTGCCGCAGAAGACCGACGAAACGGCGACCTGGTCGAACAACAAATTATACTCAGAGGCTCAGGATGCCCTGAACGGCAGCGATTGGGGCAAGTGCGCGAAATATTTCGAAGCGCTGCAAGGTCGCGATCCGTTCGGCCATTTCGCCCAGCAGGCGCAGATCAACGTAGCCTACTGCAACTGGAAGGATAACGAAGCAAGCGCCGCCGACCAGGCCGTCGACCGCTTCATCCAGCTGCACCCGGATCACCCGGACATCGCCTATGCCTACTACCTGAAGGGGATGATCCACTTCAACGACGATCTCGGCCTGTTCGGCCGCTTCTCGGGTCAGGACATGAGCGAGCGCGATCCGCAGGCGCTGCGCGAATCGTATGACGCGTTCAAGATCGTCGTCGACCGCTACCCGAAGAGCAAGTACGCGCCCGACGCCGCCGCCCGGATGCGCTACATCGTCAACGCGCTGGCCTCGCACGAGGTGCACGCCGCCGACTACTACTACCGCCGCGGCGCCTACGTGGCCGCGATCAACCGCGCCCAGCTGGCGATCACGCAGTACAAGAACGCGCCGGCGATCGAGGACGCGCTGCACATCATGGTGCTGTCCTACGGCAGGCTGAACCAGCCGCAACTGGCCGACGACACCAAGCGCGTGCTGGCCAGCACCTTCCCGGACAGCCCGTACGTCACGGGGCATGCCCGTCCCGGCGCGAAGAAGAAGTCCTGGTGGCAGTTCTGAGCCCACTCGCGCGGCTGCCCCGCCGCGGGCGGCCTGCAGCGAGCACCCAATAAAAAACCCGGCCATGGCCGGGTTTTTTATTTGATGGCGAGGCAACCGCCTGCCGAAGCGAGCTCAGGCACGAATGCCGCGCCCGCCCTCCTCGAAGAACTCGCGCACCACGTCGATCTCGCGCGTGCGCTTGAAGGGCGGCAGGCTCTGCCAGATGCGCCGGCCATAAGGCTTGTCGACCAGCCGCGTGTCGCAGATCATCAGCACGCCGCGATCGGTCTCGGCACGGATCAGGCGGCCCGCACCCTGCTTGAGCGTGATCACCGCCTGCGGCAGCTGGTGCACGGCGAACGGGCTCAGGCCCTTCTTGGTCAACGCATCGAGCCGCGCGGCCAGCACCGGATCGTCGGGCGGCGCGAACGGCAGCTTGTCGATCACCACCAGCGACAGCGCGTCGCCGCGCACGTCCACGCCCTCCCAGAAGCTCTGGCTGCCGACCAGGATCGCATTGCCGTAGGCACGGAAGCGGTCCAGCAATTCGGTGCGGCTCGCGTCACCCTGCACCAGCAGGGGCATGTTCCAGCCGCGCGCCTCGATGGTCTCGCGCAGCTTGGCGGCGATCCGGTCGACCGCGCGCAAGGTGGTGCAAAGCATGAACACGCCGCCGCCCGAGGCTTCGATGGCCGGCAGCGCCGCATCGAACACCGCGTCGGTGAACATCGGCGAGGACGGCTGCGGCAGGTCGCGCGGCACATAGAGCAGGCCCTGTGCCGGATAGTCGAAGGGACTGGGCAGCGTCATCGAGCGACGCGAGCTGAGCCCCATCTGCGCCGCGTAGTGGGTGAAGTCGCCGCGCACCGACAGCGTCGCCGAGGTGAAGATCCAGGCGCGCGGCACGCCAGCGCGCTGCTTGGCGAAGATCGGCGCGACCGACAGCGGCGTTTCGTGCAGTTGCACCGTCTGCGAGAACACCTCGACCCAGCGCACCTTCTCGTCGGGGTCGTCGCGCTTCGCCTCGGCCGCCTCGCCACCCGCCGCCACCTCCTTCACGGTTTTCGCCGCGCTGGCCGCCGCCGCATCGGGCGCGACCCAGCCGACCAGGACGCCTTGCAGCTCGCGCGCGCGGCGCAGGCAGGCGCCCAGCGATTCGGCGCGCTCGGCCTGCCCGGCCAGCGCCGAGGCGAGCGCGTCGAGCGCGGCATCGACATCGTCGAGCGCGGCGAACAACGGATGATCCTCGCCGAGCTGCGCCAGCGAGACGCGCACGATGCCGCCGTCGGCGAAGGCGAGCCGCACGTCGCGCGCCGCGCGCTCCAGCGCGGCGCCGAGCTTGACCCACTCCACCGCGTCGCGCGCATGGGCCAGGCCCTCGACCACGGTGTCGCGCGCGAGCTCGAGCATCTGCGTGGTCGACAGCGTCTCGCCGAAGAACAGCGTGGCCGTCTCCGGCAGTTGGTGCGCCTCGTCGAAGATGACGGTGTTCGCGCTCGGCAGCAGCTCGGCCATGCCGGTATCGCGCAGCATGATGTCGGCGAAGAACAGGTGGTGGTTCACCACCACCACGTCGGCCTGCTGCGCCTCGCGGCGCGCCTGCATCACGAAGCATTCCTTGTAGTGCGGACAGTCCTGGCCGAGACAGTTGTCGCGCGTCGAGGTGACCATCGACCAGACCGGCGCCGTCTCGGGCACGCTGGCCAGCTCGGCCTTGTCGCCGCTGCGCGTGAGCTTGGCGAACCGGACGATCTCCTGCAGGTAGGCGGTGTCCTGCCGGGTCGGCAGGCGGCCGTTGTCGGCCGTGCGCTGCAGGTAGTAATGGCAGAGGTAGTTGGAGCGGCCCTTGAGCATCGCGATCGTGACGGGCACGGCGAGCGCGTCGCGCACGGTCGGGATGTCGCGCTGGAACAACTGGTCCTGGAGGTGCTTGGTGCCGGTCGAGACGATCACCTTGCCGCCCCACAGCATGGCCGGCACGAGATAGGCATAGGTCTTGCCGGTGCCGGTACCGGCCTCGACGATCAGGGTGTTGTCGGCGCCGTCGTCCTCGGCGGTGGCGGCGCTGTCGCCGCGCGCATCGTCGCCGGCCGGCGCGGTCTCGCCCGCCTGCAGCTTGCGGGCCGGGCGCTTGCGCGCATCGAAGATCTCGGGCTCGGGCAGCTTGCGCGCCGATGCCTCCATCGCGGCGGCCACCGCGCGCGCCATGTCGATCTGCGAAGCCCGCGGGCGGTAGCCGTCGAGCACGCGCGCGAGCAGGCCGCCCTCGCCGAAGATCGCGTCGAGTTCATTGACGCGCTTGCGGCTCGGGGTGGCAAGGGGATGGGGGGCGCCCGCGCGCGAAGACGCGGCGGACGATTCGTCGCGCCGCGTGTCAGCGGGTGCTTCTAGCGGTGAATTCAAGGCAAGCGGTCCTCATTTCCGGTGCCTGACGCGGCCCCGGCGCTTGCCAGGCCGCCCTCAGGCGCGCTGATCCGGTTCGAGCTGCGATTGCAGCATGATGATTTTGTCCTTGGCCAGCAGCTTTTCCTTCTTCAGCCGGTGCAGCGCCAGGTCGTCGATGTCAGAGCGCATTTCCTTGAGCTCGATCTCGCGTGCCAGCTGACTGTGCTGCTCCTGCAGCGATACCAGCCGGTTGCGCAATTCCTGCTTCAGCTCTGCTTGACGGGTTTGCATGCTCGCCTCCTCAAAAGAACCGGCTCGACGCAGCGGCCTTCCGATGCCGCTCGCGATTCGCCGGGTTGGCTGTCCGAACGAAATACCCACCCCTCGCTGTCTGGCGTGACGACGTGCGCGGCACGCCCTACTGCTGTTGTTGCTGTTGCTGTTTTTCCTTGGCCTTCTCGGCCGCCTGGCGCTGCCGTTCCTCGACATCGGCCTTGTGCTGCTCGGCCTCGCGCTGCTTGTCCGCGTAACGCTCGGCGTTCTGTGCCCGCTCCTGCGCCTTTTGCGCAGCCTGTGCGTGGGCATCGTCGAGCTTCTTCTGGAAATCGGCCTGCTTCTGATCGTACGCCTGCTGGCTGGCCGCGCGCTGCGGCGCGTCCGCATCGCGCTGCGCGCGCTTGAGCTCGTTCTCGCGCTGCCTGTCGGCATAGGCGGACGCGCTCGCGGCCTCGCTGGCGGCGCGCTGCGGCGCTTCGGCCTGCTGCTGCGCGGCCTTCAGCGCGAGCTCGTCGTCACGGCGCTTGGCGCGCACCGCGCGCTGCTCGTCGTTCAGGGCGAGCTGCTGCTGGCTGATGCTCGAACGCTCGTCACGCATCGTGTCACGCGCTTTGGTCAGACAATTGTTGACGAAGAACTTGCTGTAACAGTCATGCTGGGCCACGCCATAACGATAATTGTTTTCCGCCGTGCGCTGATTGAGCACTTTTTGGCGGGCATCGAAATCGCGATCCTGTGCCGCGGCGACAGAGTCGCTCGTGACGGCTGCATCGGACGCGGCCGCCTGCGCGGCGGCCACGGACGAAGCGGCGCCGAGCGCGAGGGCCAGCGCGGCAACGAGTAAACGGGAGATTGGCAACGTCGTAGGAAAGCTGCGGGACATGGGGCAAATTCTAACACCGCGCCGCCGCCCTCGCGGCGGCGCCCCGATGCATTTATGGCAAAATGCCCCGCTCCATTCACCCGCCCGGCCCGGTTCGCCGGCCACGGGCGTTCCAGCAGGCCGTAGACGCACTCACTACCCATGACGGAAACCGTAGCACTCAAGATCGTTCAACGCATCGCCTCCGAACTCGCGGTCCAGCCGCGGCAGGTCGCGGCAGCCGTGCAACTTCTCGACGAAGGCTCCACCGTTCCGTTCATCGCCCGCTACCGCAAGGAAGTGACGGGCAATCTGGACGACACGCAACTGCGACAGCTCGAGGAGCGCCTGCTGTACCTGCGCGAACTCGAGGAACGCCGCGCCACCATCCTCGCCAGCATCGAGGAACAGGGCAAGCTGACCGACGAGCTGCGCGGCGCCATCGAGACCGCCGACAGCAAGCAGGTGCTCGAGGATCTCTACCTGCCCTACAAGCCCAAGCGCCGCACCCGCGCGCAGATCGCCCGCGAGGCCGGCCTCGAGCCGCTGGCCCAGGCGCTGCTGGCCAACCCGCTGCTCGATCCGCAGGCCGAGGCCGCCGCCTACGTCGACGCCGACAAGGGCGTGGCCGACGTGAAGGCCGCGCTCGACGGCGCGCGCGACATCCTGTCCGAGCAGTTCGGCGAAACGGCCGAGCTGCTCGGCAAGCTGCGCGACTACCTGCACGGCCAGGGCGTGGTCTCCTCGGCCGTGGTGGAAGGCAAGGAAAACGAGGAAGGCGAGAAATTCCGCGATTACTACACGTATTCGGAAACGCTCAAGACGGTGCCCTCGCACCGCGCGCTGGCCCTGTTCCGCGGGCGCAACGCCGGCGTGCTGACGGTCAAGCTGGGCCTGGGCGAGGAACTCGACGCGCAGGTGCCGCATCCGGGCGAGGCGATGATCGCGCGCCATTTCGGCATCGCCAACCAGAGCCGCCCGGCCGACAAATGGCTGTCCGACGTGTGCCGCTGGTGCTGGCGCGTCAAGGTCCAGCCGCACCTGGAAACCGAGCTGCTGACCAAGCTGCGCGAGGATGCCGAGAGCGAGGCGATCCGCGTGTTCGCGCGCAACCTCAAGGATCTGCTGCTGGCCGCGCCGGCCGGCCCGAAGGCCGTGATCGGCCTGGATCCTGGCCTGCGCACCGGTGTCAAGGTCGCGGTGGTCGATCGCACCGGCAAGCTGCTCGCCACCGACACGATCTACCCGCACGAGCCGCGCCGCGACTGGGACGGCTCGCTGGCCAAGCTCGCGCGCCTGGCCGCGCAGACCCAGGCCGAGCTGATCAGCATCGGCAACGGCACCGCCTCGCGCGAGACCGACAAGCTCGCCAGCGAACTGATCTCGCGCCATCCCGAGCTGAAGCTGCAGAAGATCGTGGTGTCCGAGGCCGGCGCCTCGGTCTATTCGGCTTCCGAAACGGCGGCCAAGGAATTCCCCGAGCTCGACGTCACGCTGCGCGGCGCCGTCTCGATCGCGCGCCGCCTGCAGGATCCGCTCGCCGAGCTGGTCAAGATCGAGCCGAAGGCGATCGGCGTCGGCCAGTACCAGCACGACGTCAACCAGCGCGAGCTGGCGCGTTCGCTGGATGCCGTGGTCGAGGACTGCGTGAACGCCGTGGGGGTCGACGCGAACACCGCCTCGGCCGCCCTGCTGGCGCGCGTCTCGGGGCTCAACGCCACGCTGGCGCGCAACATCGTCGATTTCCGCGACGCCAACGGCCCGTTCCCGTCGCGCGAGCATCTGCGTCGCGTGCCGCGCCTGGGCGACAAGACCTTCGAGCAGGCCGCCGGCTTCCTGCGCATCAACGGCGGCGAGAACCCGCTCGATCGTTCCTCGGTCCACCCGGAAGCCTATCCGGTGGTCGAGCGCATGCTCGCGAAGATCAGCAAGCGCATCGACGACGTGCTCGGCAATCGCGACGCGCTGGCCGGCCTCGCGCCGACCGAGTTCGTCGACGATCGTTTCGGTCTGCCGACGGTTCGCGACATCCTGTCCGAACTCGAGAAACCGGGCCGCGATCCGCGCCCCGAGTTCAAGACCGCGACCTTCCGCGAAGGCGTCGAGAAGGTATCCGACCTGATGCCGGGCATGGTGCTCGAGGGCGTCGTGACCAACGTGGCCGCGTTCGGCGCCTTCGTCGATATCGGCGTCCACCAGGACGGCCTGGTCCACGTCTCGGCGATGTCGACCAAGTTCATCAAGGATCCGCACGAGGTGGTGAAGGCGGGCCAGGTGGTCAAGGTCAAGGTGCTCGATGTCGACGTGAAGCGCCAGCGCATCGCGCTGACGATGCGCATGGACGACGAACCCGGCGTCGCCACCAGCGGCAGCCGCGGCGGCGCCGGCAACGATCGCGGCGCGCTGCCCGAACGTGGCGAAGTTCGTCTCGAACCTGCAGTT
>NZ_VWWC01000237.1:0-8486 GCF_011753175.1 Burkholderia sp. Cy-637
TGGCGCGGAAACCGAAATCCGGCAAGACGATTCCCCTTCACACCCCGGCGGCGCCGATTCGCGCCTGGCACCGGCCATGAACTCGTTGTTCGGCGACGAGGAGCTACCGCCGCCGGCCGTCGACGCCAATGCCGACGCCGATGCCGCCATCGCGGCCGGCGGCTCGCCCGACGGCAAGCCCGCCGCGTCGCGCCGCTCGCGCAAGCGCGGCGTCACCGCCGCCGCAATCGACGAGGTGGTGGCCGCCACCGCCGCGGCCCTGCCGCCCGGCGTGCATCTCGGCACCTCGACCTGGTCGTTCCCGGGCTGGAACGGCATCGTCTACGGCGAGGACTACTCGGCGCAGAAGCTCTCGCGCGACGGTCTCGAAGCCTATGGCGCGCATCCGCTGCTCAAGAGCGTCAGCATCGACCGCTCCTTCTACGCGCCGCTCTCGATGGCCGAGTACCTGCGCTACGCGCAGCAGGTGCCCGAGGATTTCCGCTTCGTGATCAAGGCGCCCGCCTCGGTCACCGACGCGGTGGTGCGCGGCTCGCGCGGCGAGCCGGCCGGCCCGAACCCGGCCTTCCTCGACGCGCGCATCGCCACCGACGACTTCGTGCGCCCCTGCCTGGACGGCCTGGGCCGCAAGGCCGGCGCGCTGGTGTTCCAGTTCTCGCCGCTGCCCGACCAATTGCTGGCCGACCCGGCCGGGCTGATCGAGCGCCTGGCGGCCTTCTTCGCCGCCCTGCCGCCGCTGCCGGCCGAGCCCGACGGGCCGCGCTACGCGATCGAGATCCGCGACGGCGCGCTGCTCACGCCGCGCTTCATCCGCATGCTGGCGAGCGCCGGCGTGCGCTACTGCGTCGGCCTGCATGCGCGGATGCCCGATCCCTTGCGCCAGGCCGCCGCGCTCGCGCTGCTCGACGGCGACACGCCCGGGCCGCTGGTGGTGCGCTGGAGCCTGCACGGCGGCTTCAAGTACGAGCAGGCCAAGGCCAAGTACGATCCGTTCGACAAGCTGGTCGACGAGGATCCGAGCACGCGCCACGCGCTGGCCGACCTGGCCGCGCGCTACGTGCTGGCCGGCCAGCCGGTGCTGATCACCATCAACAACAAGGCCGAGGGCTCGGCGCCGCTGTCCTGCATCGAGCTGGCGCGGGCGATCGGCGCGGCCGTCGAGCGGCTGCGCTCAGACGCGGCCTGAGCCGCCTGGGCCGCCCGCTTCGCCTGCCCTCGCGCCATGAAAAAACGGCGGCACCCCGATCGAGGTGCCGCCGTTCCGTTGCGTGCCGCTCAGCCGCGGTTCGACTTCAGCCGATGCGCAAACTTCTGGCGGAATTTCGCGATCTTCGGGCCGATCACCGCCGCGCAATAACCCTGCTGCGGATTGCGCGCGAAATAGTTCTGGTGATATTCCTCGGCCGGCCAGTAGTTGCCGTCCAGCAGCTCGACCTTGGTGACGATCGGCGCGCCGAAGATATGCTCGCGCTCGAGCGTGGCGATCACCTCCAGCGCGGCCTCGCGCTGCGCCTGCGACTCGGCGAACACCACCGAGCGGTACTGGGTGCCGACGTCGGCGCCCTGGCGGTTCAGCTGGGTCGGATCGTGCGTGGCGAAGAAGATCTCGAGCACCTCGCGATAGCTGATGCGCGCCGGGTCGTAGCTGACCTTCACCACCTCGGCGTGGCCGGTATCGCCGTCGCAGACCTCGCGATAGCCCGGGTTGCGCGTGTGGCCGCCCGCATAACCGGATTCGACCGCGAGCACGCCCTCGACATCGAGAAACACCGCCTCGGTGCACCAGAAACACCCGCCGCCGAACACGGCGACTTCCTGCACTGCCTGATTCATGTTCGCTCCTGACAGAGGATCCGGCCGGGGTTCGGCCGGATCGTTTCGGGCCGCCGGGTCGGGCAGCCATCGATTCCGTTAAAATCGGGACAAATTTCCCGATTTCCAGATGACCTCTTCCAACCTGTTTCGCCGCCGCGCGGGCGCCGCGCCGAGGGCCGTGCCGCGATGACGATCCGCGCCACCCCGCCCGACTTCGACGCCGCCACGTTCCGGCAGGCGCTCGGCCAGTTCGCCACCGGCGTGACCGTGATCACCACGCGCGCGCCGGGAGGCCAGTTGATCGGCATCACCGCGAGTTCCTTCAATTCGGTCTCGCTGGCGCCGCCGCTGGTGCTCTGGAGCCTGGCGACGCGCTCGGCCTCGCTGCCGGTATTCCGCGGCAACAGCCATTATGTGATCAATGTGCTGGCCGCGTCGCAGCTCGATCTCTGCAAGCGCTTCGCGACCGCCAAGGGCGACCGCTTCGAGGGCGTCTCGCACGCCGCCGGCCAGTCCGGCATGCCGGTGCTCGACGGCGCGCTGGCCTGGTTCGAGTGCCATAACCGCAGCCGCTACGACGAGGGCGACCACGTGATCTTCGTCGGCGAGGTGGAACGCTGCGGGCTGCACCCCGAAGCGGGCTCGCTCGCGCCGCTGGTGTTCCACGGCGGCGCGTTCCACGGGCTCAATCCGCTCTGACCGCCCCGGTGCGGGCCAGCGAGACGGGCGGCCCCGCCTCGTCCTTGAGCGTCTGCAGGACGATGTTGGAACGGATGTCCATCACGCCCGGCGCCTTGTAGAGGTGATTGAGCACGAATTCCGAATAGTGCTTGAGATTGTGGGCCAGCACGCGCAGCAGATAATGCGTCTCGCCCGTCACCACGAAGGCCGATACCACCTCCGGCCATTCCTTCAGCGCTTCGGCGAAGCGCTCGTGCCATTGCTCCTGGTCGTTGCGCATCGACACCTGCACGAAAGCCTCCAGCTCGAAGCCGAGCTTTTCGCGGCTCAGGCAGGCGCGATAGCACTCGATCACGCCCTGCTCCTCCAGCAGCCGCATCCGCCTCAGGCAGGCGGACGGCGACAGCGAGATGCGCTCGGCCAGGTCGAGGTTGCTGATCCGGCCCTCCTGCTGCAATACGGCGAGAATACGGCAATCAGTAGCGTCCAGCGAGATTGCATGCATTTCTGGTCCCCGTTTTAGCTATCGTTCAAATTATCTGCGATATTTGCCGAATGTCCATGTTTATTTCGCAAGCACTTTGCGGCCTCGATTGCCTATCATTCGAGCTGTGGAGACTTGATGAAAAACAATGGAAACGCTCTGGGATATTTCGCCGGCCATCTCCCCCGCCACGCCCGTCTGGCCCGGTGATACCGAGGTCGCGGTCGAGCGCGTGTGGCGCATGGAAGCCGGCTCGCCGGTCAACGTCGCGCGGCTGACGCTCTCGCCGCATACCGGCGCGCACGCCGACGCGCCCCTGCATTACGACGCCGAGGGCGCGCCGATCGGCGCGGTGCCGCTCGATGCCTATCTCGGAGCCTGCCGCGTGATCGACTGCCTGGGCGCGGCGCCCGCGGTGGCGCCCGGGCGGATCGCCGCCGCCTTGGCGGGCTGCCCGCCGCGCGTGCTGCTGCGCACTTATGCGAACGCGCCGCAACAAGCCTGGGACAGCGCCTTCTGCGCGGTCGAGGCGGCCACCATCGACCTGCTGGCCGCGCACGGCGTGCGCCTGGTCGGCATCGACACGCCCTCGCTGGACCCGCAGGAATCGAAGACCATGGACGCGCACCGCCGCGTGCGCGCACACGGCATGGCGATCCTGGAAGGCCTGGTGCTGGATGCCGTGCCGGCCGGCGACTACGAGCTGATCGCGCTGCCGCTCAAGTTCGCGACGCTCGATGCGAGCCCGGTGCGCGCGGTACTGCGCGCGCTGCCCGTCGATCGCGCGACGCCCTGATTCCCCCGATCCGACTTTCCGGCGCGCGGCTGCCGCTCGCGCCTCCCCCACTCACGAACCCAATCGATCCGCACCATGCAAACCCGTGAAGATGCGCTCGCCCTCGATCGCGACGACCCGCTCGCCCCGCTGCGCGAGCGCTTCGCCTTGCCCGACGACACCCTCTACCTCGACGGCAATTCGCTCGGCGCGCGCCCGAAGGCTTCGGCCGCGCGCGCCCAGGCGGTGATCGAGGCCGAATGGGGACGCGACCTGATCCGCAGCTGGAACACCGCCGGCTGGTTCGCGTTGCCGCGTCGCCTGGGCGACCGGCTCGCGCCGCTGATCGGCGCCGCCGAGGGCGAGGTGGTGATCACCGACACGATCTCGGTGAACCTGTTCAAGCTGCTCTCGGCGATGCTGCGCGAGCAGGCCAGGCGCGCGCCCGAGCGCCGCGTGATCGTCTCGGAGCGCTCCAACTTCCCGTCCGACCTCTATATCGCGCAAGGGCTGATCGCCCAGCTCGATCGCGGCTACGAGTTGCGACTGGTCGACCACGCGGCCGAGCTGGAAGCCGCGATCGACGCCGATTGCGCGGTCGCGATGATCACCCACGTCAATTACCGCAGCGGCTACATGCACGACATGGCCGCCCTCACGCGCCATGCGCAGCAGGCCGGCGCGCTGATGCTGTGGGACCTCGCCCACTCGGCCGGGGCGGTCCCGGTCGACCTGAACGGCGCGGCGGCCGACGGCGCGGTCGGCTGCACCTACAAATACCTGAACGGCGGCCCCGGCTCGCCGGCCTTCACCTGGGTGCCGAAGCGCCACCAGGCCAGCTTCGAGCAGCCGCTGTCGGGCTGGTGGAGCCATCGCGCGCCGTTCGCGATGGAGCCCGGCTTCGCGCCCGATGCGAGCATCTCGCGCTTCCTGTGCGGCACCCAGCCGATCGTCTCGATGGCGATGGTCGAATGCGGTCTCGACATCTTCCACGAGACCGACATGGGCGCGATCCGCCGCAAGTCGCTGGCGCTGGCCGATGCCTTCATCGCGCTGGTCGAGTCGCGCTGCGCCGGGCTCGAGCTGCGGCTGGTCACGCCGCGCGAGCCGGCACGGCGCGGCTCGCAGGTCAGCTTCGAGCATCCGCACGGCTACGAGGTGATGCGCGCGCTGATCGCGCGCGGCGTGGTGGGCGACTATCGCGAGCCGCGCATCCTGCGTTTCGGCTTCACGCCGCTCTACACGCGCTTCGTCGATATCTGGGATGCCGTCGAGGCGCTGCGCGAGGTGCTCGCCACCGAGGCCTGGCGGGCGCCCGAGTTCGCGGCCCGCACGGCGGTGACCTGAGCCGCCGCCCCCGCCGACGTGAGCGCCCCTGACCTGCCGGAGAGCATTGATCGTGAATCCTGACCATTCCAAGACCGACGGCGCCGATGCGCCGCCGCGCTGCCCGTTCTCGGGCACGCCGGCCCCGGCCGCCGCCGCCGGCGAGGGCTGGCACGACGCCCAGCTCGATTTCTCGAAGTCGATGAGCTATGGCGACTACCTGTCGCTCGGCTCGATCCTGAAGGCCCAGCATCCGCTCTCGCCCGACCACAACGAGATGCTGTTCATCATCCAGCACCAGACCAGCGAACTGTGGATGAAGCTGGCGCTCTACGAGCTGCGCGCGGCGCTCGATTCGATCCGCCGCGATGCGCTGCCGCCCGCCTTCAAGATGCTGGCGCGCGTCTCGCGCATCCTCGAGCAACTGGTGCAGGCCTGGAGCGTGCTGGCCACCATGACGCCGTCCGAGTATTCGGCAATGCGCCCCTACCTGGGCGCTTCCTCGGGCTTCCAGTCCTATCAGTACCGGCAGCTCGAATTCCTGCTCGGCAACAAGAACGAGCAGATGCTCAAGCCGCACGCGCATCGCCCGGAGATTCTCGCCGAGGTGGAGGCCACGCTCGACGCGCCCTCGCTCTACGACGAGGTGGTGCGCCTGCTGGCGCGGCGCGGTTTCCCGATCGCGACCGAGCGGCTCGCGCGCGACTGGCGCGCGCCGACCGCGCACGACGCCTCGGTCGAGGCGGCCTGGCTAGCCGTCTATCGCGATCCCGCCGCGCACTGGGAGCTCTACGAGATGGCCGAGGAACTGGTCGACCTCGAGGATGCGTTCCGGCAATGGCGCTTCCGGCATGTCACCACCGTCGAGCGCATCATCGGCTTCAAGCAGGGCACGGGCGGCACCAACGGCGCGCCCTATCTGCGCAAGATGCTCGACGTGGTGCTGTTCCCCGAGCTGTGGCACGTGCGCACCACGCTGTAGGCGGCACGCGCGCCGCAAGGCCGGCCCTCATCGCGACGGGCCGGCGATCCCTTCCCCGCCAAGCCGTTGCGCACGCAACGGTTTCACATGATCGCGCAGCACGGCCAGCGCGAGCGCCGCGATCGTCATCGACACCACCAGCATCGCCAGATAACCGGCCTTCCCGGCCGCGCCGATCACCCAGGCGCCGGCGAAGGCGCTGAAGATCGCGCCGAGCCGGCCGACCATCAGCGCGCCGGCGGTGCCGGTGGCGCGCACCGGGGTGGCGTACAGGTGCGCGCAGAGCGCGTACATGGTGGCCTGCACCGCATTGACGAACAATCCATGCAGGCCGAGCCCGAGCAGCAGCCAGCCGCGCTGGCTCGCGACATCGACACCGAACAAGGCGGCCGCGCTGGCCGCGCCGCCCAGCGCGCTCAATACCAGCGGCCAGCGCGAACCCCAGCGCGCGATGGCCAGCGCGCAGCCGAGCGCGCCGATCACGCCGCCCAGGTTGTAGGCGGTCAGGCCGCTGCCGGCCACGTCCACGCTCAGGCCCTGCGCGGCCAGCATCGCCGGCAACCAGCTGAAGGCGCTGTAGACGGCCAGCAGGGACATGAAGAACGCGCACCAGAGCGCGAAGGTGTCGCCGGCCAGGCCGTCGGCGAACAGCGCGCGAAAACCACGCCGCTCGGCGCCGATCCGCGCTGACGGCGCGCCACCCACGATCCGCTGCTCGCGACCATCCGCGCCCGCGGCGGCCGCCGCTCGCCGCTCGACCGAATCGCTGAAGGCGGCATCGGCGGCCACGGGCCGGCGCATGCGCGCCAGCAGACGTCCCAGTTCGGGCCAGCGCGCACGATGGCGGGCGAGGTAGCGCGGCGATTCGGGCAGCGTCGCGAGCAGCACGACACCGAGCAGCAGCGGCAGCGCGCCGCCGGCGACGAACAAACCCCGCCAGCCCTGCACCGGCAGCACCGCATGCGCGAACAAGCCCGCCAGCATGCCGCCGAGCGGCACGCAGACGATGGTGGCGGTCACCATCAGGGTGCGATGGCGCGCCGGCGTGAATTCGGCGGTCAAGGTGGTGGCGGTCGGCAGCGCGCCGCCAATGCCGAGGCCGGCCACGAAGCGCAGCGCGGCGAGACCCGCGATGTCCTGCGCCGCGCCGATCGCGCAGGTGGCCGCGCCGAACACGAACACGCTGAGGATCACGGCGCGCCGGCGGCCGAAACGATCGGCGAACGGGCCCGCGGCGGCGCTGCCCAGCCCCATGCCGACCAGGCCGGCGGCCACCGCCGGCACGAAGGCCTCGCGCGCCAGGTGCCAGTCGCGGATCAGGGCCGGAATCGCGAAGCCGATCAACTGGCCGTCGAAACCGTCGAGCACGATCGACAACGCGGCCAGCAGCACGGCCAGGCCCTGCATCGCGCTGAACGGGCCGGCGTCGAGCGTCGCGCCGATATCGACGCCGCCCGCGGCCGCGGCCTGCCGCGCGCCGTTCATGCGCGGCCTCGATGCGACTGACCCGCAACGATGTCGTGCGATGCGAAGCGGCGCGCCGGCGCCCTGGCGAATCGGCTCATGTCCTCACTCTCCTCGGAATCCGGCGCGCTCTGGCAAGCCGCTTGCCGGGGCGGCCGCTTCGACGATCTTGCGGCCGGTTCATGGTGGTTTCGCCGCGCGTTGGCCGCCGATCGGCAGGGTCGATCGAGGGAGGCGATGCGTGCCGAACCAGCGGCGCGCCGCGCGAGCCCGCGCATCATAAGGCGATTCGCGCCGGCCCGGCGGCACGACCCGAAGCGCCGCGTTCAGGCCACCACGATCTCCAGCAGGCTCGGCCCGGGACCCGCCAGCGCGGCCTGCAAGGCCTCGCGCAGCAGCCCGGGATCCGCGACGCGCCGGCCCGCGCAACCGAAGCCGCGCGCGAGCGCGACGAAATCGAGCCCGGGCAGCGCGGTGCCCTGCACCGTCTCGCCCGCCGCGAAGCCGAACACGGGCGCGAATTCCTGCAGGGCCGCGTAACGGCCGTTGGCGAGGATCAGGAAGGCGATCGGCAGGCGACGCTGCGCGGCGCTCCACAGCGCCTGGATCGCATAGAGGCTGGAGCCGTCGCCGAGCAGCGCGATCACGCGGCGGCCCGGCTCGGCCAGCGCGATGCCGACCGCGGCCGGCATCGCGTAGCCGAGCCCGCCGCTGTCCATGGTGTAGAAGCTGTCGGGCCGCGTGAAGGGCAGGTGCCGCTGCATCGCGGGCCGCGAGCTGGGCGCTTCCTCGACCACGATATCGGCCGCCTCGCGTACCTCGGCCAGCGTCTGCATCACGAATGCGACCGACATCGGGCCATCGCTGCCGCTGGCTTCTCCAGCACCGCCGGGCCCGACCCGCGCCGGCGCCTCGCGCGCGCCCGGCATCGCGCGCGCCGTCACGGCGGCCGGCACCGG
>NZ_VWWC01000238.1:0-8443 GCF_011753175.1 Burkholderia sp. Cy-637
CGCCGGGCATCGCGATGCGCTGACGCGGCGCGCCCAGGTCGAGGATGCCTGGCGCGCCACCGACGGCGGCCGCGCCTCGCCGCCCGGGCCGTGGCGCTGAGCGTCGGCCTGGGCCGCCTGGGCCGCGCCAGGCGGCCGATATCGACGGGAAATCAGGAAATCGAAGAGCCGGGCGGCATCGAATGCGCCGCCGCGTTCACAGTCTTACGCGCGCCTGCCTGATCGGGCGCGTCGCTCGCCGGCGTGCCACCGGGCCGCTGCCTTACTCGGGCGTATCGAGCCGCACGCAGCGATACCCGTAGCCGTAGATCGGAATCACCTTCCAGCCGTTCGAGCCGTCCAGGTGCAGCTTCTTGCGCAGCCGGCTGACGTGGGTGTCGACGGTGCGCGTATCGACATCGGCATGCACGCCCCACACGCGATTGAGCAGATGATCGCGCGACAGCAACTGGCCCGGGCTCTGGAACATGTAGACCGCCAGGTCGAACTCCTTCTGCGTCAGGTCGACCGGCGCGCCGTTGACGGCGATCCGCACCCGCTGGATGTCGATCTCGTAGGCGCCCAGCGTCAGCGGCGCCTTGCCGCCAACCCCGTAGCGTCGCGCCACGGCCGCGATCCGCGCCAGCATCTCGGCGGCCCGCGCGGGCTTGACGAGGTAGTCGTCGGCGCCGGCGCGCAGCGCGGTCAGCACCGTCTGCTCGTCGTCGCGCGCGGTCAGCACGATCACCGGCACGTTCCAGCCGAGCGTGTCGCGCACCGCCTTGATCATTTCCTCGCCCGTCGCGTCGGGCAGCATCCAGTCGATCACGAACAACTGGAACCGTTCCTTGCTCAGCGCCGCGGTGAACTCGGCGCCCGTCTCGAAGCCCAGCACGCGATGCCCGCCATGTTCGAGCCACAACATGATCAGGTCGCGTTGGTCGGCATCGTCTTCCAGCACGGCGGTCAGCATTGCGGGTACTCCATCCAGAAAATGGCCCATCTTACTCACCCCTCGCGCGATTGGGAAATCGGCTTCTCGCATCGAAGCCCGCGCCGGGCCTGCCAAGCCGCGCCGCCGCGAAGCCCGGGAAGCGGCGCCCGAACCGCTCGCGCTGCACTGCCGCATGCGTCGCGCGGCACCGAAATCGCGGACAATAGCGCCGGTGCGCCCGGCCCCTTGCCGACAAGGCGCGCCCTCCCCGTCGATCGACCATGAAACTCAAGGCGAAGATATTCCTGCTCGCGATCGTGCCATTCCTGGTCGCGATCGCCGGCATCGGCTTCGGCGTGCGCCAGCAGGCCACCTCGCTGGCGCGCGCCCAGCACGAGACCATCGAATCCGCCTACCTGGGCAGCAAGGAGGTCGAGCTGCGCCACTACGTCGAACTCGCCACCAGCGCGATCGGCCCGCTCTACGCGGCCTCGCGCGACGGCGCGGCCGGCGACGAGGCGCGGCGCGCCCAGGCGCTCGAGATCCTGCGCAAGATGGAGTTCGGCCCCGACGGCTATTTCTTCGTCTACGACCTGCAGGGCAATTCGCTGATGCACCCGCGCGAGCCCGAGCGCGTCGGCCGCAACTTCTGGTCGATGCGCGACGCGCAGGGCGCGGCCACCATCCAGGAACTGATCAAGGCCGCCACCACCGGCAACGGCTACGTGCGCTACCAGTGGCAGCGGCCCTCCACCGGCCGCGTCGAGGCCAAGCTCGGCTACGTGGTCACGCTCGAGCACTGGGGCTGGATGCTCGGCACCGGCATCTATCTCGACGACGTCGACCGCGCGCTGGCGAGCACCGATGCGCGCGCCTCGGCCGAGATCGACGGCACCATGAAGGGGCTGGCCGCGATCGCGCTGGGCGGCGCGGCGGTGATCGCGCTGTGCGCGCTGGTGCTCAACGTCAGCGAATCGCGGGTGGCCGACGCCAAGCTCAAGGCGCTCGCGCAGCGCGTGGTGGAATCGCAGGAGGACGAGCGCGCGCGGCTCTCGCGCGAGCTGCACGACGGCATCAGCCAGATGATGGTGTCGGTCAAGCTGATGCTCGAATCGGTGCACGAGCGGCTGGCGCAAGGCCCGGCGCGCGACGCCGCGGCCGAGGGCGCGCTGGCCAAGAGCGCGGCCCGGCTCGGCGACGTGCTGCGCGAGGTGCGCCGCATCTCCCACGCGCTGCGCCCGGCCATGCTCGACGACCTGGGCCTGGCCGCCGCGCTCGACCAGTTGATCCGCGAGCTGCGCAGCGAGACCGGCTTCGAGGTCGGCTACACGCAGATCGCTCACTCGGGCGCGCCGCCGCTGCCGGCCGCGGTCAACACCGCGCTGTTCCGGATCGCCCAGGAAGCGCTGACCAACCTGATCCGCCACGCGCAGGCCACGCGCGGCTCGCTCTCGCTCGAAGTGAGCTCGCATGCCGTCTCGCTGAGCGTGGCCGACAACGGCCGCGGCTTCGACGTCGAGCGCACCCAGGCCGACCCGCACGGCGGCGTGGGGCTGCGCAACATGCGCGAGCGCATCGACGCGCTCGGCGGCACCCTGACGATCCGCTCGCAGCTCGGCCACACCGTGATCGCCGCGCGCGTGCCGCTGCCCGCGCAGCGCCACACCGGAAACTGACCCACCATGACCGCTCCCGATTCCCCCTCGCCCGCCGCCCGGCTGCTGCTGGTCGACGATCACCCGCTGGTCCGCGACGGCCTCAAGATGCGCCTGGAGGCCGTGCCCGGCTTCGTGGTGGTCGGCGAGGCCGGCAAGGCCGAGGACGCGCTCGCGCTGGCCGAGTACCTCGAGCCCGATCTCGCGCTGATGGACGTCACCATGCAGGGCATGAACGGCATCGCGCTGGCCGGCATCTTCCACGAGCGGTTCCCTGCGATCCGGGTGGTGATGCTGTCGATGCACGACAACGTCGAGTACGTGACGCAGGCGGTGCGCGCCGGCGCGAGCGGCTACCTGCTCAAGGATTCGCCGGCCAGCGACATCGTGCGCGGCATCGGCGCGGTGCTGGCCGGGCAGACCTTCTTCAGCGAGGGGCTGGCCGCGCGCATGATCCAGGCCAGCGCGGGCGCCGGGCCGGTCGAGCGCCTCACGCCGCGCGAGCTCGACATCCTCGACGCGCTGGCCGAGGGCCTGTCGAGCAAGCAGATCGCCTTGCAGAACGGCTTGTCGGTGCGCACGGTCGAGACGCACCGGCTCAATCTCAAGCGCAAGCTCGGCATCGAGGGGCAGGCCGAGCTGATCAAGTTCGCGGTCGAGCATCGGCGGCGCTGAGCGCGCCGAGGGCGGCGCCGCGCTCGCCCGGCACCGCCCTCATGCGGCCGCTCGCGCGGCCTTCAGCGCGCCAGTCGCGCGATCGCCGCGGCGTGCTGCGGGAATTCGCGCGCCAGCGCCTGGGCGTCGCCCAGTTCGAATTCGCTGAACTCGAAACCCGGCGCCACCGTGCAGCCCACGAAGGCGAGCCCGCCCGGCTCCGCGCAGACCGCGCCGAACCAGCGCCCGGCCGGCACCACGGCCTGGCTCACGGTGCCGGGATGGGTGAGCGGATTGCCGAGCCGGTGGACCAGGTGGCCCTGCTGCTCGTCGAGCACATGCACCTCGAGCGGTTCGCCGGCATAGAAATGCCAGACCTCGTCGGAGCGGATCCGATGCCAGGTCGAGTACGCGCCGTCACAGAGCAGGTAGTAGATCGCGGTCGAGGCGCTGCGCGCCGCGCCGTCGCTCGAACGCGCCACCTCGAGCGGCGCGCGATAGGTTTCGCGGAAATAGCCGCCCTCGGGATGCGGCTGGAGGGCGAAGCGTTCGATCAGCTCGGCGGCGGCTCGGGAAGTGGCTTGCGTCATCGGATCGGCACCTGGGAGAAAGGATGTGCCCGCAAGCGTAGCGCAACGCGGCCGATCCGTGCACGAGCGCCCACGGGGGGCGAGGCGCAGCAATGCGCATTCCCGGACCTCGGGTCGCAACGCTGTCGAAATGGGAGGGAAGCGAGAGGCGTCTCGCCACGGTTTTGGCACGACCGGCGCAACGATGCAGAACATCGTTGCGGATACAAGCATGAGGAAGGAGACAGGCGCGGCCGCCCCGCCGCAACCGGCGAAGGCGGCCGCGCGAACGCGTGCCGCTCAGTTGACGCGCGCGTTGTGCTTCTGCAGGAAGCTGATCAGGCCGTCGATCCCGCCCGCGGCCAGTTGCGACTTGAACTGCCCCTGGTAGACCTGGATCAGCCAGGCCCCGGACATGTCGATGTCGTAGATCTTCCAGTCGTTGCCTTCCTTGCCGAGCCGGTAGCCGACGTTCTGCGTATCGCCCGGCGTGCTCACGGTGGACTGGACCAGCGCGTCGGTGGCGTTGCCGCCGCCGGCCTTGAAGGTGAACTTCGCGTCCTGGCTGCCGAGCTGGGCCAGCGAAGCCGCGTAGGTGCGCGTCATCAGGAGCCGAAATTGCTTGTAGAGCTCCTGCTGCTGCGCCGGGCTCGCCTGGCTCCAGGCGCTGCCGACGGCGATCCGGGTGGTGCGCTCGAAGTTCGCCACCGGCAGGAAACGCGTCTCGACGACCTGCGTGATCTTGGCCATGTCGCCGCCGCGCGCGGCGGGATCGGCCTTCATGGCGTTGACGGTCCCCTCGACCGCGGAGCGGACCACGTCGACAGGCGCGCTCTGCGCGAAAGCCGTGACGGAGACGGCCGCCGCCGCGACGAATGCAATCAGATGACGTTTCATGCGTTCTCTTGCTCTCGAAAAAAAGAAGCCGGCGCCAATGGCTCCGGATCGAAACAGTATAGCGGCCGATCCCGCGCGCGGCGCCCCCGGGGGCCGCGCCGGAAAGCTTCGTTACGCCACGCTTACGTTTGTCACCACCCGATGACATCCTGTTCCGGCCGGGCGCGATCTGGTCCGGCACCGTTTCTACCACGCCGGCCGTCGAAAACGGGGCGCGGACCTAGCCGCCTCCGAAACCGCCGCGCCGGTATACTTGGTCACTTTTGCCCGAGGCCCGCCCCCGCCAGCCCGCCCAATGCTGACAACCCTACTCGTCCGACTCGTTGCCTGGTCGGTACGACGCCCGATCCTGGTCGTCGTGCTGTCGCTCCTGATCGCCGCCTTCGCCGGCGTCTATACCGTCCAGCATTTCAAGATCAATACCGATGTCAGCAAGCTGATCGACAACGAACCGCAATGGGCGGCGCTCGGCCAGGCCGTCGACGACGCCTTCCCGCAGCGCAGCCAGACGCTGTTGGCCGTGGTCGAGGCGCCCGCGCCGGAATTCGCCTCGGCCGCCGCCGACGCGCTGGCCGCCGCGCTCGACAAGGACACCCAGGCCGGCCGCATCGGCCAGGTCTCGCTGCCGGCCGGCGGCCCGCTGTTCGAGCGCGACGCGCTGCTGTTCCTGTCGCCCGCCGAGGTCGCCAAGACCACCTCCAAGCTCGCCGACGCGCGCCCGCTGGTCAACACGCTGGCCAAGGACCCGAGCGTCACCGGCCTGGCCACCACGCTGTCCACCACGCTCGGCCAGCCGCTCCTGACCGGCCAGGTCACCCTGCCCGGCATGAAGACCCTGCTCGGCCGCGCCGCCGCCTCGGTGGACGACGTGCTGGCCGGCCGGCCGGCCGCCTTCTCGTGGCGCGCGCTGGTCGACAGCGATGCCGCCAGGCAGCCTGCCTTCGCGTTCGTGACGGTCGAGCCGATGGTCAACTACGGCGCGCTGAAGGCCGGCGAGCAGACCGAGCGCACGATCCGCGAGACGGCCGCCTCGCTGCAGCTCGACAAGCGCTTCGGCGCGGTGGTCCGGCTCACCGGCGAGCAGCCGCTGGCCGACGAGGAATTCGCCTCGGTGCAGGACGGCGCGGCGCTCAACGGCATCGGCACGCTGATCGTGGTGCTGATCATCCTGTGGCTGGCGCTGCGCTCCAAGCGCATGATCGGCGCGGTGCTGATCACGCTGGTGGTGGGCCTGGTGGTGACGGCCGCGCTGGGCCTGGCGATGGTCGGCTCGCTGAACATGATCTCGGTGGCCTTCATGGTGCTGTTCGTCGGGCTCGGCGTCGATTTCGCGATCCAGTACGGCGTGAAGTACCGCGAGGAACGGCATCGCGACCCGAATCTCGAGCACGCGCTGCTGGGCGCCGCGCATTCGATGGGCGTGCCGCTCTCGCTGGCCACCGCCGCGGTGGCCGCCAGCTTCTTCTCGTTCCTGCCGACCGCCTATCGCGGCGTCTCGGAGCTGGGCCTGATCGCCGGCGTCGGCATGTTCGTCGCGCTGTTCACCACCATGACGCTGCTGCCGGCCCTGCTCAAGCTGATGCACCCGCCCGGCGAGGCGAAGGCGCCGGGCTTCCCGCGCCTCGCGCCGGTCGACGACTACCTCGACCGCCACCGCAAGCCGATCCTGATCGGCACCCTGGTGGTGGTGATCGGCGCCCTGCCGCTGCTCACGCGCCTGCACTTCGACTTCAACCCGCTGCACCTGAAGGATCCGCACAGCGAGTCGATGGCCACCCTGATCGCGCTGAAGGATTCGCCGGAAGCCTCGGTCAACGACGTGCACATGCTGGCACCCACGCTGGCCGCGGCCGACGCCGCCGCGGCGCGCCTGGCCAAGCTGCCCGAGGTGGGCCGCACCACCACGCTGTCGTCCTTCCTGCCCGCCGAGCAGCCCGAGAAGCTCGCCATCATCAAGACCGCCGCCGATTCCCTGCTGCCGGCGCTGACCCAGCAGCCCGCGCCGCCCGCCAGCGACGCGCAGCGCGTGGCCGCGCTCAAGCGCGCCTCGGCCCTGCTCGGCTACGCGGTGGAGGATCATCCGGGCCCGGGCGCGGCCGAGGCCAAGCACCTGTCGGAATCGCTCGCCAAGCTGGCGGCCGCCGATCCGGCCGCGCGCGATCGCGCCGAGCTCGCCTTCTCCAGCACGCTGAAGATCGCGCTCGGCCAACTCGCCTCGCTGCTGCAGCCCTACGAGATCACGCGCGCCAACCTGCCGCCGCAGATGGTCAACGACTGGGTCGCTTCCGACGGCCGCGCGCTGGTGCAGATCTCGCCGAAGGTGCCGCCCGGCGTCGATCCCGGCGACGACGTGATGCTGCGCCACTTCGCGCAGGCCGTGAAGCAGGCCGAGCCGGCCACCATCGGCGGCCCGATCTCGATCCTGCATTCGGCCGACACCATCATCAAGGCCTTCCTGCAGGCCGCGGGCCTGTCGATCCTGTCGATCACGGTCCTGCTGTGGATCACGCTGCGCCGCTTCGGCGACGTGCTGCGCACGCTGGTGCCGCTGCTGGTGTCGGGCGTGGTCACGCTGGAGCTGTGCGTGCTGCTGGGCATGTCGCTGAACTTCGCCAACATCATCGCGCTGCCGCTGATGCTGGGCGTCGGCGTGGCCTTCAAGGTGTACTTCGTGATGGCATGGCGCGCGGGCCAGACCGGCCTGCTGCATTCGAGCCTCACCCACGCGGTGCTGTTCAGCGCCGCGACCACGGCCACCGCCTTCGGCAGCCTGTGGTTATCGCATCATCCGGGGACGGCGAGCATGGGCAAGCTGCTCGCGCTCGCGCTGTCCTGTACGCTGATCGGCGCCGTGGTGTTCCAGCCCGTGCTGATGGGCAAACCGCGCGTGCCACGCGCCCCCCAATCCCCCGAAATCGATGAATAAACTCCGAATCACTGCCGCGGCCACGCTGGCCGGCGCGCTGCTGAGCGGCTGCGCGACCGGCCCCAACCGGACCCCGGGCGACCCGCTCGAGCCGATGAACCGCGCCATCTTCACCTTCAACGACACGGTCGACACGCATATCGCCGTGCCGATCGCGCGCGGCTACCAGAAGATCACGCCGAGCCCGCTGCGTACCGCGATCAGCAGCTTCTTCTCGAACCTCGGCGATCTCGGCAATGCCGCGAACAACCTGCTGCAATTGCGCGTGACCGACGCCACCGAGGACGTGATGCGGGTGGTGATCAATTCGGTGTTCGGCGTGGCGGGCCTGTTCGACGTGGCCACGGTGGCCGGCCTGCCCAAGCATCACCAGGACTTCGGCCTGACGATGGCGCGCTGGGGCGTGCCCTCGGGCCCCTACCTGGTGCTGCCGGTGTTCGGACCCAGCTCGTTCCGCGACGGCGTGGGCCGCGCGGTGGACGTGCGCTTCAACCTGCTCAACTACATCGAGCCGGCAGTGCGCAACCCGATGTACATTGCGCAGTTCATCAGCGCGCGCGCCGACCTGCTCGGCGCCTCGGACCTGCTGCAGCAGGCCGCGCTCGACAAGTATTCGTTCGTGCGCGACGCCTATACGCAGCAGCGCCGCTCGGCCACCTATCACGGCGGCGCGGGCGCGGCCTCGCAGGGCACGCTGCCGAGCGGGCTGCCGAACTATGATGATCCGGGTTCGGGCGGCGGCGCGAGCGGCGAGCCCTCGGGCCTGCCGAACTACGAGGATCCGGGCGCGAACACGGCGGCGCCGGCCGCCGGCGCATCGGGCGCGGCG
>NZ_VWWC01000239.1:0-8321 GCF_011753175.1 Burkholderia sp. Cy-637
CGCGGCGATGGCCTCGCCCAGCCTGTCGCGCGCGGCGGCGTCGCCCGGCGCGAACAGTTGCAGCAGTTCGCGATGCCGGGTGTCGCCCGCCGGCGTCGGCCCGGCGGCGATCCGCAGCAGGCCGAGCAGGTAGGCGCCCGGTGCGAGCCCCGCCTCGAGCGGCGCGGCGATGCGCCGGGCGGTTGCCGAGCCCGGCAGGTTCGCGTCGATCATGGCGAGGAACTCGATGCCGCGATCGCGCCCGACCAGCTGCATCGCCACCTCGTAGGCGAGGATGCCGCCGAAGGACCAGCCGGCGAGCCGGTAGGGCCCCTCGGGCTGGCGCTCGACGATCGCCTCCGCGTAATGCATGGCCAGCCCCTCCAGGGTGGCCGGCCGGCTCGCGTCGAGCGGCGGGCAGGGCAGGCACTCGAGCGGGCCGTCGGCGGCCAGGCCCGCCGCGAAGTCGGCCATGCCGTCGGCCAGGCCGGTGTAGTCGGGCAGCAGGAACAGCGTGCGCACGGCCGGCGCGGCCTGGCGCGGCTTCGCGGCTTGCCGCGCGGCGGCTGGCGCCGGGGAGGCGCTCACTTCGGCTATCAGGTTCATCGCATCGTCTCGCCATGGGGTTCGAAGCCGCGCAGCGCTGCCGGCGCATCGCCGTCGCGCGCCGGCTGCTCCGCTTCCTGGCGCATCGCCGGGCCGCCGAACCAGCGCACGAACGGAATCGTCATCGCGGTGGTGACCAGCGCCATGGTGACCAGGATCGCGTAGACATTGCCCGGCAGCACGCCCATCTGCAGGCCCATGGCCAGCACCACCAGCTCCATCAGCCCGCGGGTGTTCATCAGCGAGCCGACGATGGCCGCGTGGCGCGGATTCACGCCGCCGGCACGCGCGCCCAGGAAGGCGCCGCCGAACTTGCCGACGAAGGCCACCGAGAAGAACACCGCGAACCAGAACCAGGCGGCCGAGCTGGCCAGCACGTTGAGCTTGGCGTGCAGGCCCGCGTAGGCGAAGAACAC
Organism: Burkholderia sp. Cy-637; assembly: GCF_011753175.1. Lineage (NCBI taxonomy): Bacteria > Pseudomonadati > Pseudomonadota > Betaproteobacteria > Burkholderiales > Burkholderiaceae > Burkholderia > Burkholderia sp. Cy-637. The sequence continues at coordinate 1,002 of NZ_VWWC01000239.1, forward strand.
CGGCAGCAGCACGGTGCGCACGAAGCCGCCGAAATGCGAATCCCAGTCCTCGCGCAGGTTCGGCAGGTCGCGCAGCAGGATCGCCGCGAACAGCGCGCCGAACACGCTGTGGAAGCCCAGCGCCGCGGTCGCCCAGGCCGAGGCCAGCACGTAGGGCACCAGGATCGCCAGCCGCTCGCCGGGCGAGGCCGCGCGCCGCGCCAGCGGGCGCACCACCAGCCGCACCAGCAGCAGCGAGGCGATGCCGAAGCCGATCAGCTCGCCGAGCACCGCCACGAACAGCGTGGCGCTCGAGCCGGCCACCGACAGCGAGGCGATCACGCCCAGCGCGAGCCAGCCGGCCAGGTCGGTGAGCATCGCCGCGCCCAGCGCGAGCTTGGCGGCGGGATGGCGGGTGAGCTTCATGTCGATCACCATCTTGCCCATCACCGGCACCGCCGAGACCGACAACGCGACGCCGCAGAACAGCACGTATTCGAGCTTGCGATAGCCGGCCGCCAGCGCGGGCCAGGACCAGAGCGCGGCGCCCAGGCCCAGCACGAAGGGCAGGGCCATGCCGCAGAACGCCACCAGCAGCGCCGGCCGCAGCGATTTCCCGCCGCTCGTCGAGCTGCCCAGCTCCATGTGCAGGCCCACGTCGAACATCAGCATCACCACGCCCACCTCGCCGAGCTGCGAGATGCCGGTCGAGGCGGCGGGGCCGAACACCATGCCGTAGAAGCCGGGGGTGATGGCGCCGACGATCGACGGCCCGAGCACGATGCCTGCCACGATCTCGCCGACCACGCGCGACTGGCCGACGCGCTCGGCCAGCGCGCCGAAACATCCGCACGCCACCACGATGATTGCCAGTTGAAGTAGCCAAAGCGTCATTCCGAGATTCTCCGAAAGTGTGGACCTCACGCGTGCGGGACGAGGCTGGAGGAGCCGGGGCGCAGACGATGCGAGCGATTTAACCAGCGATGCCGGCTCGCGTATGCAAGGGAAAGATGGGACAGGGCATTCGCATGCGGTGTCGCGCGAATGTCCCAGTTTCGTGCGGCAGACATGCCCGGACCCGCATGATGAAATCCTGCCACTGTCCGAGTGACCGGGGAGGCGCGCCGCTGGCGAGCCGCCGCGCGTCGCTCGTCGCGTTGCGCAATGCCAGTTCCACGAGGCCATTCCATGGACGACACCGTCGTAGCCAGCCAGCCCTTCCTTGCCGAGCAGCGGATCGAACGCTGCGTCGAGCGTCTGCGCCATATCGCCGGCCAGTTGCCGGGGCCGGTGCGCCTGCTGGTGCCGGGCGCCGAGGCGCGATCGCAGGAGCGCGAGCTGATCGCCGCCGCCTTCGAGCGCATCGGCGTGAGCCAGGTGCGCTTCATGGATGCCGAGGACGGCAGCCGTTCCTCGTTCGAGCATCTGCTCGGCCGCCACCTGTCGGAGGCGCTGGCCGCCGGCACGGCCGACAACGACGCGCGAATCGATTCGGAGGACGAACCGGATCGCGCCGCGGCGGGCCACGCGGCGGTAGCCGGGCTTGCGCCGCAGCGCATCGAGCGCGAACCCGGCGTGACGCTGCATGCCTACGCGGCCGGCGCGCCCGAGGCGCCGCCGCTGGTGATGGTGCTGCCGTTCGGCATGCCGCTGGCGCTCTGCGCGGGCTGGTTCGAGAGCCTGTCGCGCGAGTATCGCGTGCTGAGCTGGGAGACCCGCGGCCTGTTCGGTGCCTGCGACGATTTCAAGGCGGTGCGCGCCGACCTCGATGCCCAGGTCGACGACCTGTACGCGGTGATGCGGCATTTCGGGGTGGCGTCAGCGCAGCTGATGGGCATCTGCGGCGGCGCCGTGATCGCCGTCGCGGCAGCGGCGCGCGAGCCCGCGCGGGCCAGCGCGCTGAGCCTCTGGTACGGCGACTACCCGTTCGCCGACAGCACGCTGCGCACCCCGCACCAGGCCAATTTCGAGTGGCTGATGGAAGCCGCGGCGCAAAGCCTCGACGAGGCGCGCGACCTGCAGCAGATGTTCCTCGATCCCGGCACGCTGGCCACCACGCCGCCCGAGATCGCGCATCTCTCGCTTTATCCCTACGTCAACGCCGAGCTGCTGCATCGCTACGCGCGCATCAACGACGCGCTGAACAAGACCGACATCACGCCGTGGTTCGACCAGGTGCGGGCCCCGACGCTGGTGGTCACGGGCGACCGGGACACCACCACCCACGCGGGCGGCTCCGCCCTGGTCGCCCGGCGGATCGCCGGCGCGCGACTGGTGGTCGAGCCGGGCGGCACCCATACCGACTTCTTCGGCATGCCCGCGCCGTCGGCCGAGCTGGCGAGCGCCTTCCATCGCGAGCACGCGGTGTCGCCGGCCGCCGCTGCTCGCCCGGGCGCCGCGGCACCGGAACTCCGGTACGGCAGATGAACGGCACCCGGGCGGTGTCGCGGCCCCGGCCCCGACCCGCTCGCGCCGCCTTGCAGGCCGCCTGACGCGGATCCGCGCGGGCGGCCGCCTTCGCGCGATCTCGCCATCGTTTCGCAAGCTGGACCGGCTCGGTCATCGGTGCCGGGACTTTTACACAGGAGGATGTCCAGTGTTTTCTACTGAACCGGCACGTTCGGGTAGTGCGGCTGCCACGCAGCCGTCCGGAGCGCGCTCGCTACACGCGGCGTTCCATGAGCAGGCGCTGCGTTTCCCGGATCGCGTCGCGGCGTCCGATGGCGAACGCAGGCTCGGTTACGCGGAACTCGACCGCATGTCGTCGCGCCTGGCGGGCGAATTGCGCCGCGCCGGCGTGACTCCCGGCATGGTGGTCGGCCTCTACGTGGGCCGCAGCGTGCAACTGCTGGTCGGCCTGCTCGGCATCCTGAAGGCGGGCGCGGCCTACCTGCCCATCGATCCGAGCTATCCGGCGCAGCGCGTCGCGCACATCGTCGAGGACAGCGGCCTGTCGGTGCTGGTCGACGAATCGACCGAGCCCGCGCCGCTGGCCGGCCGGGCGGTGCGCAGCGTGCATCTCGACGCGCTGTGGTCGGCGCTGGCGGCGCCGGGCGCGGCCGACGAGGCGCACGAGGTCCATGCCTCGAACCCCGACGACCTGGCCTACGTGATCTACACCTCGGGTTCGACCGGCAAGCCCAAGGGCGTGATGGTCGAGCATCGCAACGCGCTGCGCCTGGTGGCGCGCACCGGCGCGCTGTTCGGCTTCGACGAGCGCGATGTCTGGTCGATGTTCCACTCGATCGGCTTCGACTTCGCGGTGTGGGAAATCTGGGGCGCCTGGCTGAGCGGCGCCCGCGTCGAGATCGTGCCCTACGCGGTCTCGCGCGCGCCCGAGCAGTTCCGCGCCTGGCTGGCGAGCACCGGCGTGACGGTGCTGAACCAGACGCCCTCGGCATTCCGCAACCTGGAAGCCGCCGATCGCGCCGGCGGGGCGCCGCTCGCGCTGCGCCACGTGATCTTCGGCGGCGAGGCGCTCTCGCACACGGTGCTGGCGCCCTGGATCGCGCGCCATGGCGATCATGCCCCGGCCTTGACCAACATGTACGGCATCACCGAGACCACCGTCCACGTCACCCACCAGCGCGTGACGCGCGCCGCGGTGGAGGCCGCGCCCGAGGCGATGGCCTCGATCGGCGTGGCGATCGACGACCTGCGCCTGCACCTGCTCGACGCGCAGCGCAAGCCGGTGCCCGACGGCGCGATCGGCGAGATCTACGTGGAGGGCGCGGGCGTTGCGCGCGGCTACCTGAACCAGCCGGCGCTGACCGAGGAACGCTTCGTGTCGCTGGCCACCGCCGAGGGCGCGACGGTGCGCGCCTACCGCTCGGGCGACCTGGCGGTGCGCGGCGAGGGCGGCCTGGTCCACGCCGGCCGTGCCGACGACCAGATGAAGATCCGCGGTTTCCGGATCGAGCCGGGCGAGATCGAGGCGGCCCTGCAGCGCAGCGCGCGAATCCGCGCGAGCCACGCCTGCGGCCACGATTTCGGCGACGGCGACCTGCGCGTGATCGCCTACGTGGTGCCGGCCGAGGGCGCGAGCCTGGCTGCCGCGGACGAAGCCGCGCTGCGCGAGGCCGCCGCGCGCGACCTGCCCGACTACATGCGTCCCTCGGTGTACGTGGCGCTGGCCGCGCTGCCGCTCACCGAGCACGGCAAGATCGACCGCCGCGCGCTGCCCGCGCCGGGCGCCGCGCCGGCGCAGGCATCGCCCGCCATCGTGCTGGACGAGGAGCAGTCGGGCGTGCTGGAGGTATGGCGCGACCTGCTGGGCCTGAAGACGATCGGCCTGCACGACGACTTCTTCGATGCGGGCGGCACCTCGCTCGCGCTGATCCGCTCGATCGCCGCGATCAAGGCGCGCTTCCGGATCAATCTCGACCTGAGCGCGCTCGCCAGCGGCGCGACCGCCCAGGCCCTCGCCGACGTGATCCGGGCCAATCGTGCCGGCCTGGCGCTGCAAGCCAAATGACCCTCAAGGAAATCGAATCATCATGGACGCACTGACTACTACCCGGAATTTCCAGCTGACCGACGAGGAACTGGCCTCGTTCCGCAAGAACGGCTATCTCGGCCCGTTCACGCTGTACTCGCCGGAGGAGATGAAGGCCGAGTGGCGCAAGGCGCGCCTGCGCCTGCTGGATCGCAGCCAGGCCGCCTACCAGGACCTGGACGCCGTGTCGGGCCAGACCAACATCGCCAACTACGACCGCCACCTGGACGACGACTTCCTGGCCGACCACATCATGCGCGCGGAGATCTGCGACCGCGTGTCGGGCATCCTCGGGCCGGACGTGATCTGCTGGCGCACCGAGTTCTTCCCGAAGTACCCGGGCGACGAAGGCACCGACTGGCACCAGGCCGACACCTTCGCGAACGCCTCGGGCAAGCCGCAGATCGTCTGGCCGGAGAACCGCGAGTTCGGCGGCACGATCACGGTCTGGACCGCCTTCACCGACGCGATGAAGGACACCGGCTGCCTGCAGTTCATCCCCGGCACGCACACCGCGATGAACTACGACGAGACCAAGCGCATGCGCTACGACCCGGACGCGCTGACCGGCGTCGAGAAGGAAGGCATGCGCCGCGGCTTCTTCGGCTACGACTATCGCGAGCTGCAGATCGACAAGGACTGGAAGCCGGACGAGGCGGCGGCCGCGGCGATGGAGATGAAGGCCGGCCAGTTCATCATCTTCTGGTCGACCCTGATGCACGCCTCCTACCCGCACGCGGGCAAGACCGAGGAGATGCGCATGGGCTTCGCCTCGCGCTACGTGCCCTCCAGCGTGCACGTCTACCCGGACACCGACTACGTCGAGGAATACGGCGGCAAGATCAGCCTCGAGCGCTACGGCTCGGTGCAGGTGGTCGGCGACCACACGCCCGCCTACAACCGCATGGTCACGCACACCACGCGCGGCAAGAAGTTCGAGCGAGGCTGAGCCACGCATGGCGCCGCGCATCCGTCCCGCCGTTGCCGGGCTGAACCGTGCGCGGCGCGGGATGCGCCGCGAGCCGGCGCGCGCGTTGCGTGCGGCGCGCGCGCTGGCGCTCGTCCTGCTGGCCGGGCAACTGGCCGGCTGCATGCTGGGCCCCGACTACCGGCGGCCCGATGCCGGGGCCCTCGGCATCCCCGAGGCCTGGCACGCCACCCTGCCGCACGGCGGCAGCCTGGTCGAGCTGAGCGAATGGTGGCGACGCTTCGACGATCCGGCGCTCAGCGCGCTGATCGCCGCCGCGCAGGCGGACAACCCCAATATCGACGCGGCGGTGGCGCGCGTGCGCGAGGCGCGCGCGATCCGGCGCGGCAGCCTCGCGCCGCTGCTGCCGCAGCTCAACGCGACCGGCTCCTTCGAGCGCTCCAACGGCAATACCCAGGCCGTCACCTCCAATGACGTCAGCCAGCCGCAATCGCTGCAGGAAAGCGAGCTGAACACCACGCGCGGCGCGCTCGAGGCCTCCTGGGAGATCGATCTGTTCGGCCGCCGCCGGCGCGCGGTGCAGGCCGAATCGGCGCGCAGCGACGCGGCCGTCGACGACTGGCACGACGCGCGCGTCAGCGTGGCGGCCGACGTGGCCGACAACTACGCGGCGCTGCGCGAATGCGAGGCGCTGCTCGAGGCGCGCCGCGACGAGCAGCGCTCGCGCGAGCGCTCCGACGCGCTGGCGCGCTTGCGCGTGCAGGCCGGCTTCCTGTCGCCCACCGACGCGGAATTGCCGATCGCCTCGGTGGCCGAGGGGCGCAATGCGCTGGTGCAGCAGGCCAGCCAGTGCGAGCTGGACCGCAACGCGCTGACCGCGCTGACCGGCATGGCGCGCGGGCCGCTCGACACGCTGCTGAAGCCCGGTTATGCGCGCATGCTGGTGCCGCGCGACGGCGCGATCGTCGCCCTGCCGGCCAGCTCGATCGAGCAGCGCCCCGACGTGCGCTCGGCCGAGCGCGCGGTGGCCGCCGCCAGCGCCGAGATCGGCGAGGCGCGCGCGGCGCGCTTCCCGCAGCTCTCGCTGACCGGCTCGATCGAGGTCGACCGCTATCACATCACCGGCCAGTCGCTGACCCTGCATCCCTGGGCCTTCGGGCCCTCGCTGAGCCTGCCGGTGTTCGACGGCGGCAGCGGCGCGGCCAACGAACGCGCCGCGCGGGCCCGCTACGAGAGCGCGATGGCGAACTATCGCGGCAAGGTCCGGCAGGCCGTCAACGAGGTGGAGAACGCGCTCACGCGCGTCGATGCCTCGGTCGAGCTGGAGCGCAGCGCGGTCGAGTCCGAGCGTCACTACCGGCTGTATTCCGAGGCGACCGACCGGCAGTTCCAGGCCGGCAGCCGCGACGTGCTCGATGTCGAGACCGCGCGCGGCCAGTTGATCGCCAGCACCCAGTCGGTGGCGGTCGCGCGGCTCGAGCGCGCGCAGGCCTGGATCGCCCTCTATCGCGCGATCGGCGGCGGCTGGCAGGAGCCGGACCCGGCGCTCGCGCTCGCGCAGCCCACGGACCCCGGCCATCAGGACGGCAAGCAAGGCGGCACGACGCTGACACCATGAATCTTCCCTTTCGATACACCGCGATGCTGGTGCTGGCACTGGCCTGCGCCGCCTGCGGCCCGTCCCGGCCCGTGTCCGAGGCCAACGCGGCCACCGGCGCGGCCAGCGCGGCCGAGGCGCCCACCGCGCTGAGCGTCACCACGGTCGCGCCCGATACTCGCCGCTGGGCGCGCAGCATCCTGGCCAGCGGCAGCGTCGCGCCGTTCGAGCCGGTGGAGATCGCCGCGCCCGCCAACGGCATGCCCTTCGCCACGGTGCGGGCGCAGGTCGGCGACCCGGTGCGCGCCAGCCAGGTGCTGG
>NZ_VWWC01000240.1:0-8182 GCF_011753175.1 Burkholderia sp. Cy-637
TCCCCGGCTGCCGACGCCGCGCCGTCCGCGCGTGCCCCGGTCACCGCCGTGGAATCGGCGGCGCCGGTGGCGCGGCCCGTGGCCTTCGGCGCGGCCGAAGCCTCGCCCCGCTCGCAGACGGCATCGCCCGCCGAACCGGCCAGCGCCGAACTCACGGCGATGTTCGAGATCGCCGTCGACGCGATGATGGACGTGCTGCGCGCGCGCGCCGAGCTGAAGAACAGCTTCCGCCTGCCGGCCACGCTGATCCAGCGCTCCGAGAACAACCCGCTGAAGTTCGCGCCCACCGCGCGCGAGGCCGTGCGTCGCCTGCTCGCGCCGCCCGACAACGGCTTCCTGGCCGGCAGCGCGGCGCTGGCCGACGCGGCCGACGACATCCGCAACCACCAGATGGCGATGCTGGCCGGCGTGCGCTCGGCCTTCGAGTCCCTGCTCGCGCAGTTCGACCCGGCGCGCATCGAGCAGGAGTCCGAAGGCGGCGGGCGGCGGCTCTCGCTGGGCGGCAACCGCCCGCGCCACTGGGAGCGCTACAAGGAGCAGTTCGAGGCGCTCACGCGCAATCCCGACGAATGCTTCCGGCGCCTGTTCGGCGACGAATTCGCGCGCGCCTACGAGGAACAACTGGCGCGCCTGAAGCAGCGCCGCCCCTGAGACGAACCGGTTTGCCGCCGCGCTACGCGACGCGCCCGACATGAAGAACTCTTGATCGACGATCCGATATGACCCAGAGCAATAAAGTGGTATGGAGCGAGGGCCTGTTCCTGCGGCCCCAGCACATGCAGCAGCAGGAGCGCTACCTGGAGCGCTACGTGGAGCTGCGCGCCGGCGCGCTGCGTCCGCACGCGTGGGGCTTCCAGGAGCTCGAGCTGGAGAGCGACCTGCTCGCGATCGGCAAGCTCGGCATCAAACGCGCGCGCGGCGTGTTCCCCGACGGCACGCCGTTCGCGATGCCCGGCGACGATCCGCTGCCGCCGCCGCTCGACATCGAATCGAACTGGCGCGACCAGGTGGTGCACCTGACCTTGCCGCTGCGCTCGGCCACCCAGCCCGACAGCGCCTGGCCCGGCGCCGATGGCGACCAGTTGTATCGCTACCGGGTGCGCGAAGCCGAGGTGCGCGACGCCTCGGGCAGCATGGAAGGGCTGACCGCGCTGGAGGTGGCCGGCATGAGCGCGCGCCTGGTGCCCGACGCGCAGCCCACCGAGGGCCTGATGCGGATCCCGGTGGCGCGCGTGGTGGAGTGCCGTGCCGATCGCCGCGTGGTGCTCGACGAGGGCTTCATGCCCAGCGCGCTGAACACCGAGGCGGCCGCGCGGCTGGTGACCTTCCTCTCCGAGCTGCTGGGCCTGCTGCACCAGCGCGGCGAGGCGCTGGCCGGGCGCGTGGCCGAGACCGATCGCGGCGGTGCGGCCGAGATCGCCGACTTCCTGATGCTGCAGGTGATCAACCGCTACCAGCCGCTGGTGGCGCACCTGGCCGCCGCGCCGCTCTTGCATCCCGAGGCGCTCTACCAGTTGCTGATCGAGCTGGCCGGCGAGCTGGCCACCTTCACGGCGCCGGGCAAGCGCGCGCAGGCCTTCCCGCCGTATCGCCACGAGATGCTGCGCGAGAGCTTCGAGCCGGTGATCGTGGCGCTGCGCATCGCGCTGAGCGCGGTGCTCGAGCAGAGCGCCGTGCCGATCCCGCTGCAGCAGCGCAAGTACGGCGTGTGGGTGGGCGTGGTGCCCGACCTCACGCTGCTCGACACGGCAACCTTCGTGCTGGCCGCCAAGGCCGACATGAAGGCCGAGGACATGCGCCGGCAGTTGCCGACGCAGTCGAAGATCGGCCCGGTCGAGAAGATCCGCGACCTGGTCAACCTGCAACTGCCCGGCATCGGCGTCTCGCCGATGGCCGTCGCGCCGCGCCAGCTTCCCTACACCTCCGGCTTCCTCTACTTCGAATGCGATCGCAATTCGTCGATGTGGCGGATGCTGAAGACCTCGGGCGGCATCGCCATGCACTTCGGCAGCGGCTTCGCGGGCCTCGACCTGCAATTCTGGGCGGTGCGCACATGAGCGAAGACAATCGCAGGGACGATCGCGCGCCGCGCGTCGACGCCACCGTGCTGCGCCCGCAAGGCAGCAGCGGCTCGGGTTCCGGCTCCGACGACGCGACCCGCATCATGGCGCCGCGCGCGGCCGGCGCCGATGCCGGCGCGACGGTGATCTCCGGCGGCGCTTATGCGGCGGCGGGCGGGCAGGGCGGCGCGCGTTCCGCCCCGCGCCCCGCGCTGCGCGCCGAGCTCGGCGACTTCATGAGCGGCGTGGCCAATCCGCTGGTGCGCGCGGCCAATCCGCTGCTGCTGCTGACCGTGCAGCTTCGCCACAGCGTCGCGCCGCCGGCCGACGTGGCGCGCCTGCGCGAGCAGGCGGTGGCCCAGGTGCACAGCTTCGAGAGCTACGCGCAGGGCGCGGGCATCAACACCCAGACCATCATGGCCGCGCGCTACGTGCTGTGCACCATGCTCGACGAGGCCGTCAACAACGCCCCCTGGGGCGAGCTGAGCGGCTGGGCGCAGAAGACCCTGCTGGTCACCTTCCACGGCGAGACCTACGGCGGCGCGAAGTTCTTCCAGATCCTCGATCGCCTGAGCGTGGACTTCTCGCGCCATCTCGACCTGATCGAGCTGATGTACATCTGCCTGGCGCTCGGCTTCGGCGGGCGCTACCTGGTCGAGCCGGGCGGCCTGGGGCGCCTGGCCGACATCCAGGACGACCTGTATCGCCGCATCCGCGGCCTGCGCGAGGCGCCGGCCGCCGAGCTCGCGCCGCACTGGCGCGGCGTCGAGGATCGCCGCAATCCGGTGATGCGCCACGTGCCGCTGTGGGTGGCGATGGCCGCCGCCGCGGTGATCCTGCTGGCCAGCTTCCTCTACTTCTTCACGCGCCTGAACGGCCTGGTGGAACCGGTCAGCGCGCAGCTTGCCGCGATCGGCCTGCAGAACGTGCCGCCGCCGCAGGCCAACGCCGCGCCCAAGCCGGCCGGCAAGAGCTTGAAGTCGCTGCTCGCGCCGCTCGAGCAGGCCGGCGCGCTGGCCGTCGACGAGCAGCCCGACGGCCGTGCCACGGTGCGCCTGGCCGCGGGCCTGCTGTTCCCCTCGGGCGGCGCCGACATCGCGCCGGCCGAGATGCCGCTGCTGCGCCAGGTGGCGGCCGCGCTGAACCAGGTGAAGGGCCGCGTGATCGTGGTCGGCCATACCGACGACCAGCCGATCCGCTCGCTGAAGTTCAAGGACAACTTCGCGCTGTCGACGGCGCGCGCCCAGAACACGCTGGCGATCCTGGCCCAGGGCCTGGACGATCCGCGCCGCCTGGAAGCGAACGGTGCCGGCTCCTCGCAGCCGATCGCCACGCCGCCGAGCCTGCCGGAGAACCGGGCGCGCAATCGCCGCGTGGAAATCCTCTACATCCCGGAGAACTGAACCCATGAACCTGCTGAAAACCTGGGTGCGGTCCCGGTGGTTCGCCTCGGCGGTCGGCCTCGCGCTGATCGCCGTGCTGATCTGGCTCGGCGGCCCCTATCTCGGCCTCGGCGATCGCCAGCCGCTGGCCAGCCCCGCCGCGCGCCTGGCGCTGATCCTCGCGCTGGTGCTGGCCTGGCTGGTGGTGCTGCTGGTGCTGCAATGGCGCGCCCAGCGCAAGACCGCGCGCCTGTCCGGCGAGCTGGCCGGGCAGGAGGCCAAGCTGGCCGCCGAGGAGCCGGGCAGCGCCGAGCGCGCCGCCTTGCAGCAGCGCTTTCGCGAGGCGATCGACACGCTGCGCCGCACGCGCCGCAACGGCCGCAATCTCTACGCGCTGCCCTGGTACGTGGTGATCGGGCCGCCGGGCTCGGGCAAGAGCACCCTGCTGCAGAATTCCGGGCTCGATTTCCCGCTGTCCGAGCGCTTCGGCAACAAGGCGCTGCGCGGCATCGGCGGCACGCGCGACTGCGACTGGTGGTTCACCGACGAGGCCGTGTTCCTCGACACCGCCGGGCGCTACACCACGCAGGATTCCGATGCGGCCGCCGACGCCTCGGCCTGGCAGGCCTTCCTGACCCTGCTGCGCCGCTATCGCCGCCGCCGGCCGCTGAACGGCGTGATCGTGACGATGAGCGTGTCGGACCTGCTGAGCTTCGACGAGACCGCGCGCCAGCAGCACATGCGCGCGGTGCGCCGGCGCCTGGACGAACTCACGCAATACCTGAAGGTGCCGGTGCCGGTCTACCTGGTGTTCACCAAGAGCGACCTGGTGGCGGGCTTCGGCGAGTTCTTCGACGACCTCGGCCCCGAGCTGCGCGCCCAGGTCTGGGGCATGACCTTCCCGCTCGAGGCCAGCCTCGACGGCAGCGCCTGCAGCCGCTTCGCGGGCGAGTACGACCTGCTGCTGGAGCGCCTCAACACGCGCCTGATCGAGCGCCTGCACGCCGAGCGCGATCGCGGCCGGCGCGCCGCCGTGCTGAGCTTCCCGCAGCAGCTCGGCGCGTTCCGCGAGATCGCGCGGCAGTTCGTGGAAGGCACCTTCGGGCGCAACGAATACGGCACGCCGCCGCTGCTGCGCGGCGCCTACCTCAGCTCGGGCACGCAGGAAGGCGCGCCGATCGATCGCATGCTCGGCGCAGTGGCGCGCACCTTCGGCGTCGATGCCGCGCGCGTGCAGCCCGGCACCAGCCAGCGCCGCACCTTCTTCGTCGAGCGCCTGCTCAAGGAGGTGCTGTTCCGCGAATCGGGCCTGGCCGGCACCAACCCGCGCCTGGAGCGCCAGAAGCTGCTGGTCCAGATCGCCGCCTATGCCGGCATCACCCTGTTCACGGTGCTGATGGTGGCCGGCTTCGCCACCAGCTACGCGCGCAACCGCGCCTACGTGGCCGAGGTGCAGGACAGCCTGAAGGACCTGCCCGGCGCCGACACGCTGGCCGGGCAGCCCGACCTGCGCAGCTATTTCGCGCGCGCGCTGGCGCGGCTGGAGGTGATCTCGGACACGCAGGATTCGGCGGGCCGCTATCGCGATCATGTGCCTTTGCTGATGCGCTTCGGGCTGTTCCAGGGCCGGGCGCTCTATGCGCAGGCGCATGGCGCCTACCTGCGCGAGCTCGACGGCACCCTGCTGCCCGGCGTCGGCCTGCGTTTCCGCGAAGGGCTGACCGACAGCGCCAACGATCCGCAGACGCTGTACGGCTACCTGAAGGGCTACCTGATGCTCGGCGAGCCGCAGCACCTGGTGCCCGACGAACTGGCCGCGCTGGCGCGCCAGGAATGGCAGCGCCTGTTCCCCGACGATCCGGCGATCCGCAAGGAGCTCGACAAGCACTTCACGGCGCGCGTCGAGGATCCGCAGAAGCCGCGCGCGCTGTCGCTCGACAGCGGCCTGGTGGACCAGGCCCGCGCCACGCTGAAGACGGCCGACCTCGCCACCCTGATCTACGGCAGCGTCAAGCTCGACGCCGATCGCTCCGGCGTCTCGCCGGTGCGGCTCGACGAATCGCTGGGCCTGCTCGGCAACGTGTTCCGCCGCAAGAGCGGCACGCCGCTCGCGCAGCCGCTGCCGGTGCTGTTCACGCGGCCGTATTTCGCCTACGAGGTGAACGGCGGGCTGGATCGCTCGGTGGACGGCTTCGTCAAGGACTACTGGGTGTTCGACACGGGACGCGTCGATCCGCTGGCGCGCTCGCGTTACGCGCAGCAGGTGCTCACGCTCTACGAGCAGGATTACATCCGCAACTGGGACGGCCTGCTCGGCGATCTGCAACTGCAGCCGGTGGTCAGCATCCAGGACGCCAGCGCGCTGGCCGCGAAGCTGTCGGGGCCGAGCTCGCCGCTCAAGGCGCTGCTGAACCTGGTGCGCGACAACACCAGCGACCTGCTGCGCAGCGGCCCGGCCGGCGCCAACGGCGCAAGCGGCGTGGCGGGCGTATCGGGCACCGAGGTGGGCGACCAGGCCAAGACCATCGGCGAGAACATCGCCGCGCGCCGCGCGCTGAACACCAGGCTGGCCGGCGAGCTGCGCACGGCCGGCGCGCCGCTGCCCTACGGCGTGACGCTGGCCTCGCGCAACAACGGCGGCGGCCAGGACGCGGGCAGCCAGCCGGGCGCGGCGATCGAGGCGCATTTCGCGCAGATCGACCAGCTGAGCCTGGGCTCGCCCGGCGCCACGCCGCTCGATCACACGATCGGCGTGCTCGACCAGCTCGGCAAGACCCTGCTGACCATGAACGACCTCAGCGACCCGAGCGCGCAGAACAACCCGGCCCTGCTGTCGGCGCGCCAGGAAGCGCAGCAACTGCCGCCGCAGGTGGCGGGGCTGATCTCGGGCCTGACCGGCAAGAGCGCCGACCTGGTGGCCAGCGGCGGCAGCGCCGCGCTGGCCGACCAGTTCCGCGCGGCGGCCGGCAACGACTGCGCGAGCTTCGTCGACGGTCGCTACCCGTTCGCCTCGGGCGGCGCCACCGACATCCCCCTGCAGAACTTCACCGAGCTGTTCGGCGGCGGCGGGCGCTTCGACGCCTTCTTCAAGTCGGCGCTGGCCGCGCGCGTCGACACCGGCGGCAGCGCCTGGCGCTGGAAGCCGAACATGCCGCCGGGCCCGAACGGCGTGCTGGCCGGCGCGCAACTGGCCGACGAGATCCGCCAGCTCTACTTCGGCGGTGGCGCCCAGGTGCATGTGGGCTTCACCCTGCTCGCGCCGCAGTTCGACACCGCGATCGCGCGCGTGGTGGTGGAGGTGGACGGCCAGAAGTACGACTTCACCGCCAATGCCGCCAGCGTGGCCTCCAGCTCGATGAGCTGGCCCGGCCCGCAGCCCGGCCATGTGGTGATCAGCGCCTTCGACGGCTCGAACCACCCGGTCGGCACGCCCTACAAGTTCGACGGCGACTGGTCGCTGTTCCATGCGCTCGACGCGGGGCGCCTGCAGAAGGAGGGCGAGCTGCGCTTCACGGCCAGCTACGACTTCGCCGGCCATCCCGTGAAGCTGATGATCCAGCCCGCCAGCCTGCGCAATCCCTTCCTCAATGACGCGGTGCGTCGCTTCAGGTGCCCGCGATGAGCGGCGGCGTGGGGTTCTACGGCAAGCTGCCGGGCGCCGGCGATTTCGTGAAGCGGCGCCTGCCGGTCGATTTCATCGAGGCCTGGGATCGGCATTTCCAGCGCGCGGTCGAGACCGGCCGGCGTGAGCTCGGCGAACGCTGGGGCGAGGCCTGGCGCAACGGCCCGGCCTGGCGCTTCGTGCTGCCGCCGCAGGTGTGCGGCAGCGGCGCCTGGTGCGGCCTGACCGGGCCCGCGGTCGACCGGCTCGGCCGCGCCTTCCCGATGGTGCTGGCCGCGCCCTGCACGGGCGACGTGGCGCGCATCCTCGGCAACAGCGACTGGTTCGACGCGCTCGAACGCGTCTGGCGCCAGGCGCAGCGCGAGGCCGCCAGCGTCGAGACCTTCGACGCGCGGGTGGCCGTGCTGCCGCGGCCGCTGGCCGAGGCGGGCGATCTCTCGGCGCTGTGGCGCGGGCTGCCCTGGGACAGCGGGCAATGGCGGCTCGACATGTCGGGCGCGGCCGCCGCCGGCGTGATGCTGACCGAGGCCTGGCGCCAGCTGTGCCTGCGCCCCGGGCCCTGGTGCCTGTGGTGGACCGGCAACGCCACGCGCCTGTTCGCGACGCGCGGCCTGCCGCGCAGCTACGCGGCGCTGCTCGATGCGGCGGCGCCGGGCGAGGCCGCAAGCGTGGCTCGCACGGGGGGCGGGATTGCCGACGACATCGTCGATGCGTTCGGTGCTGCGCCGGGGCTGGCGAATGCCGCCGCCGCCGAAGCCTGGGCGCCGACGGCACCCGCGGCGCCGGTCGCGGTTGCGCCCGCGACGATCCACGAGGACTGGCTCGACGATGACGACGCCACCGTCGAGAGGGTCCGGCCGGCTGCCTTGCGGCAGCTTGGCTTGCCGCGCGCGCATGCCGAAGCGCCGGCCGATGGTTTGATCGGCGCGCAGGCGATCGAGGCGCCGTTCGCCGCGGATGCGGGACCGGGCACGGCGGCCCTGCTCGATGTCGAGCATGGCGCCGAGCACGGTGCCGACAGCGCCGCGATCTGGCTCGACGACGGCCGCACCCTGGTGCTCAGCGCCGACGACATGCCGCCCGACGGCGCGCGTCGCCTGGCGGCGCGGAAGATCCGC
>NZ_VWWC01000241.1:0-8075 GCF_011753175.1 Burkholderia sp. Cy-637
TGGGGACGCGCCGCGTGAATCGGGCGAGCCGCGATGCGCGCCGGCATGGCCGGCGGCGCGATTGTCCGGCTGCACCGCGCCGCCCTTCTCATGCACGGCGTTCGGGCTTTCTCCATGCGGCTGGGAAGCACCCGAGGGCAATTGCGAGCGTCCCGGCACGCCCGGCGAGATGTTCTGGGCCGAAGCCGCGCCCGGCGCGCCGGCCGCCGCCGCGAACGCGCCCGCCGTGACGACGATGCGCAGGATGGCTCGATATCGGCTGTTCATGGCGTTCTCCTCCCGAGTGGATTGATAGGATCGCCAGCAGCAAGCCGCGTTCCGCCGCGCCGGCGACGCGGGCATCGCGCTTGCGCGCTCGATGTGTCATCACCTTGACCGCGCGAGCCACCATGAAGCCGACATCCCCACCCGAATCCCCCTCTTCCCCCGGCGAGCAGCCTGTCGAGGTCCGTCGCGGCCAGGTCGAGTCGATGCTCTCGCGCAAGGCGTTTCGCGAACGCTATCGCGCGCGCTTCCACGATCCGGCCTTTCGCGGCGAGGATGCCGCCATTGCGCGGCTCGAGGCGATCGCCTGGGACGCCTATTCGAACGGGCGCAAGTCGCCGCTCACGCACGCGGCCGGCCCCGGCTTCGCCGATCCCGGCTACGCGCTCTCGGACGAATGGCGCGCCGCGCGCGAGCGGATCGAACAGGCACAGGCGCGGCAAGCCGATCCCGCCTCGCCCTCGCGCGTGCTGGTGGTCAACGCGTCCTCGCGCAACGACTACACCTGCCCGGGCGAGATGTCGAAGAGCTTCCGGCTCAGCGGCATCCTGCGCGAAACGCTGGAAAACCGCGGCTGCGAGGTCGACCTGCTCGACCTGTCGCGGCTCGCCTCCGATCCCGACCTGCACATCCATCCCTGCAAGGGCTGCGTGTCCAGCGCGATGCCGCTGTGCCACTGGCCCTGCAGTTGTTATCCGAACCACTCGCTGGGCCAGGTGAACGACTGGATGAACGAGATCTACGCGCGCTTCGCGGCCTGCCACGGCGTGATCTTCGTCACGCCGGTGTACTGGTACCAGGTCAGCAGCCCGCTGAAGCTGATGATCGACCGGCTGGTCTGCGCCGACGGCGGCAATCCCGATCCGAGCTCGACGCACGGCAAGCAGGTCGAAGCGGCCAAGCGGCTCGAGCTGGCCGGCTGGGATTATCCGAAGCACCTGGCCGGGCGCGCCTATGGCGTGATCGTGCACGGCGACGTGGCCGGCATCGAGCCCTCGCGGCGCGCACTGAGCGACTGGCTGGACTGGACCGGCCTGGTCGAATCGGGCGCGAAATCGCGCCTGGATCGCTACCTCGGCTATTACGAGCCCTATGCCACCAGCCACGCGACGCTCGATCGCGACGAGGCGCTGCAGCAGGAAACCGCGAACGTCGCCGAGGCGGTGGCGGCCAACGTGGCGCGGCTGCGCCAGGGTCATGCGCCGCCCGACGCCGAACTGCCGACGCCGCGTGCCAAGTAGCGCGGCGCAGGCCGATCCGCTTCATCGGCCCGCGCCGCCCATCCGTTTCGCCAATCCTTTGTAGCGAGTGCTCGTTCACCACTTCCGCGCCGCGCCAGCCGTCACGACGTGCCGCGGCGCACGCGCGGCGGCACGCCCCCTGCTGCCTCGTGACAGGCAAACCCGGCCACGGCAACCGCCGCGCGCCCCAATCCAGTCACCGGGAGCCACCATGAAAGCACTTGTCTACGAAGGGCCGAGAAACGTCACGGTCAGGAACATGCCGGACGCGAGGATCGAGAAACCGACCGACGTGCTGGTGAAGATCACCACCACCAATATCTGCGGATCGGACCTGCACATGTACGAGGGCCGCACCGACATGGAAGCCGGCCGCATCCTCGGCCACGAGAACCTCGGCGTGGTGATCGAGGTCGGCCAGGGCGTGGAGCGCGTCAAGGTGGGCGACCGCGTCTGCCTGCCCTTCAACATCGGCTGCGGCTTCTGCAAGAACTGCGAGCGCGGCCTGACCGGCTTCTGCCTGACCGCCAACCCCGGCATGGCCGGCGCGGCCTATGGCTTCGCCGGCATGGGCCCCTACAGCGGCGGCCAGGCCGAGCTGCTGCGCGTGCCCTTCGGCGACTTCAACTGCCTGCTGCTGCCGCCCGACGCCGAGGAAAAGGAGAACGACTACGTGATGCTGTCGGACATCTTCCCGACCGGCTATCACGCCACCATGCTGGCCGGCGTCGAACCCGGCGACAGCGTGGTGATCTACGGCGCGGGGCCGGTCGGACTGATGGCGGCGATGTCGGCGCGCCTGCGCGGCGCCGCCGAGGTGATGGTGGTCGACACCCACGCCGACCGGCTCGCGCTGGCCGAGCGGCTCGACGCGATCCCGATCGACGACAGCGACGGCGGCGCGATCGATCGCGTGCTGGAGCTGACCGGCGGCGAAGGCGCCGATCGCGGCTGCGAATGCGTCGGCTACCAGTGCAGTTGCCACGGCCGCGAGGTGCCGCATGCCACGCTCAATGCGCTGGTCAAGGCGGTGCGGCCGACCGGCGGAATCGGCGTGGTGGGCGTGTTCGTGGCCGAGGATCCGGGCTCGCCGGACAAGCTGGCCCAGCAGGGCAAGCTGGCCTTCGACTTCGGCCCGTTCTGGATGAAGGGCCAGCGCATCGCCACCGGGCAGGCCAACGTCAAGGCCTACAACCGCAAGCTGCGCGACCTGATCCAGGCCGGCCGCGTGCAGCCCTCGCGGATCATCTCGCACGAATTGCCGCTGGAGCAGGCGCCGGAAGGCTACCGGAAGTTCGATGCGCGCGAGGACGGCTGGACCAAGGTGGTGCTCAAGCCGGCCGCGTAGGCGGCGACGATCGCGGCATCGATGGCGGCATGGCCGGCGGCGTGCCGCGCCTCCTCGCGAGACAGGCGGCGAACGGCTCGCCGCCGCGTTTCAACGACGCCGCACGGCCGCCACGAACAGCCCGAGCGCGACCACCAGCAGCGCGATGCAGCCGATCCGCTCGACCAGCGCCATCGCGCTCGACACGCCCGCGCCGGACGCGCCGGCGAAGATGCCGAAGCCGCGCACGCCGGCGATGACCGCCACCAGCAGACAGACGGCCGCGTAGCGCAGCATGGCCAGCGGCCGGCCCCGGCTCGATGCCGGCGCGGCCGGCTCGGTGGGCTGCTCAGGCATGGCGCGCGCCGTGCGGGCCGCGATCCGCTGCCCGCCCCGGCAGGGTCCGCCGGGCCGCGTTGACCGGCAGCGGCGGCACGCGTTCGGGATCGCGCAGCGGTTCGGGAGGTGTCTCGGGCAGGTCGTCCTGCTCGGGCAAGTCCTCGACGTCGGGATCGGGCATCGGCGGGATCTGGGTCGGGGACAAGCGGAAGGTCCGGCCGGAATGGATTCGGTTCATCGTCGCTCCTGTGGGCGGTGGGTGAAGCCAGGAAGCGCGCAAGACATGTACCGCGCGCCGCCGGGGGCAAGGGGGTGATGGCCGCGCGGCCCTGCGCGACTTCCGTCGAATGGCTACGAGGCACGAGGCGCCCGCCCGGGCCGGCATGCGGCTTGCGCGGATCAGGCAACCGACAGGAGCCGCCATGGAACTGACCGATGCGATCCCCGCACCCGCACGTGACGATGCCGCCTCCCACGCCGACGCGCCGCCCACCGCGCTCGGCACCTGCCGGCGCTGCCCGCTGTGGGCCGACGCGACCCAGGCGGTGGACGGCCGGGGCCCGGTACCGGCCGCGCTGATGCTGGTCGGCGACCAGCCCAGCGACCACGACGACCGGCACGGCGCCCCCTTCAGCGGCACCTCGGGCCGCATCCTCGAGCGCGCGCTGCGCGAGCTCTCGCTGGCGAGCGGCAAGGTCTATCTCACCCACGCGGTCAAGCATTTCAAGTGGGAAGCGCGCGGCAGGCAGCGCCTGCATCGCACGCCCGCGCCCGACGAAGTCGCGGCCTGCCGCTACTGGCTCGACCACGAGATCGAGGCGGTCAAACCACGCGTGATCGTGGCGCTCGGCACGCTGGCCTGGCGCACCCTGCTCGGCGATCCGCTCGCCAGCCTGCCGGCCACGGCGCTGACGGTCCGACTGCCGGGCGGCTCGCGGATCGTCGCGGCCCCGCATCCGGCACTGGTGATGCGCACCCGCGACGCGGATTCGCGCGAACGCGTCTACGGCCGGCTGGTCGATGCGCTACGCATCGCGAAACGGCTGGTCGAGGCCGACGCGGACCAGCGCTGAAATCGATGGCGCGGGCAATGCGATATCGCCCGGCAAGAACGACCGCGCCGACGGCGATCCGCGCGATCGCATCGCTCGCCGGCGCGATTCCGCGCCTGGTCAGCGCATCGAAGCGGGCATCTCCGCTCCGGCATGACGCATCATGGCGCTCGTCATGGCACGCCGCTGGAGCGGGCCGTCATGCGCCGCGCTCACGGTCAATTGCCGTTGGCAGGACGATTGCCGCTGCCCGCGCCGCCAGGCGCCATCGGGTGCATGCCCGGGTCGGTGCGGCTGCGCATCGCCGCGCCGCTGTCCTGGCCCTGTGTGCCCGAGGCCGGGTAATGCGGATCCTCGCCGCGCGCGCCGGGCGGGGTGCGCGTCGGCGCCTGGGTGGTATCGGTCGGCGCAGGCCGCATGGTGGTCTGTGCCTGGGCGCCGGCGGACATGCCGGCCAGCACCAGCAGCGAAGCGGCCGTGGCCGCGCGAAGCAAGGGTCGGGGGATGCGATGCATGGGAAGGATCTCCTTCGGATTGAGGAAATCCAGGGCACGCAATGGGTGTTCCGGAGATGTGACAGATCGGCGACAAGCCGGCGCGGCATCCCGGCTGCGCGACGCCGGCCAGTGGCAGGGCCTGGATCCATCGCCGTGCGAGGAACCGGGGCGCGGCACGGCCGGCGGTTTTGACAAGTCTTGCAGAAAGTACCGCATAAGCCGACGCGCCGACGCGCATCGATGCCGCCATCAGCCCCGCCCGCGCTCCCGCTTGCCCGGCGCGGGCGTCGAGCCGGGTTCGTCCGAGTGGGTGACGGTGCGGCGCTCGGGCGTCAACACCACCGAGGCGCCGCCGATCGGTTCGACCGCGATCCGGTTGTCCACGCTCGCCACCGCGGGGCATTGCGCGGCGGCATGGCCGATCGCCTCGCGCAGCGCGTCGGTCGGCACCTTGCCTTCCAGCGTGACGTGCGCCTGGCGCACGGCGATCGAGACGCGGCCCGCGCCGGCATCCAGAACCGGGGCGATCGCCTCGCGCACCGCGCGGTCGATTCCGGCATCGTCGTCGCGGCCCTCGCGCGGGACCGCCGGATTGTGCGGATCGTCGCGCGGCGCGCCGGGCTCGTCGTCCGCGCCGGAGGCCGCCGTCATCAGGCTCGGCCCCGCCCCGCCTGCGGCGGGCCCCTCGGTGATCGGGAGCGCGCCGAGGCGGCGCCAGTCCAAGCCCGCATGATGCGCGGCGAAATGAAGTCGGAATGTCATGGTGGCCTCCACGAAACAGGGTGGTCGGGGTAATAGGCGATACGCGCGGCAGTTTCGCAAGCGCGGGCCCGTCGCGCGATCAACGCCATCGATACGTAATCAACATGCAAGCATCGTGCCGCCTTTGCCCGGGCACATCGATTGCGCGAAAGCGGGATTCCAGCCGATCCTCCGGAGTCCAGATGAACGTGCCCCAGTTGCGCATCCAGCCCCTGCCATTCGACCCGATGTTCGAGCGGATCCCCGACGACGAGGCCGACACCACCCGGCAACTGCTTGCCGCCCTCGAGGACATCCAGGCCACCACTTCGCGCGACTACGCGCATGCGGTGCGCAGCGTGCATGCCAAGAGCCACGGCTTGCTGGAAGGCGAACTGACGGTGGACGGCGAGCTTCCGCCGGCGCTGGCGCATGGCGTGTTCGCGCGTCGCGGCAGCTATCCCGTGACGCTGCGGCTGTCGACCAACCCCGGCGACGTGCTGGACGACGCGGTATCGACGCCGCGCGGCCTGGCGCTGAAGATCGCCGAGGTCGACGGCGAACGCCTGCCGGGCAGCGAGGTGCATACCACGCAGGACTTCGTGATGGTCAACGCCCCGGCGTTCGCGGCGGCGACACCGAAGGCCTTCGTGCGCAGCCTGGCGATGCTGTCGAAGACCACCGATCGCGCGCCCGGCGGCAAGAAGGCGCTGTCGGCCGTGATGCGCGGCGCCGAACGCGCGCTCGAAGCGCTCGGCGGCGAAAGCGCGATGCTGAGGAATCTCGGCGGCCATCCGGCCACGCACATCCTCGGCGAGCGCTTCTACACCTGCGCGCCCTGCCTGCACGGGTCGTATTTCGCCAAGCTCGCCGTGGTGCCGGTGTCGCCGGAACTGCTGGCCTTGCGGGACGCGCCGATCGACCTGAAGGGCCGGCCGAACGCCTTGCGCGAGGAAGTCGAGGCCTTCTTCGCCGTGCACGGCGGCGAATGGGAGCTGCGCGTGCAGTTGGCCACCGACATCGAGAAGATGCCGATCGAGGATGCCTCGGTGGTCTGGCCGGAAGACCTGAGCCCGTATCTGCGCGTCGCGACGATCCGCGTGGCGCCGCAACCGGCCTGGAGCGGAGCGCGCTCCGCGGCGATCGACGACGGCATGGTGTTCAGCCCCTGGCACGGGCTGGCCGCGCATCGTCCGCTGGGCGGCGTGATGCGCGTGCGCCGCAGCCTCTACGAAGCTTCCGCCGCGTATCGCAGCCGCTTCAACGGCTGCCCGGTACACGCTTGATACGCGCGGCGCCAGCCACGTCGCCGCCCCGGCTTCGGGCGAGGCAAGGCGCGCCGCATGGCACCGCATCGAAGCGGCTCGCCATAGGCGCACGACGGGGCACGGTCGTTGCGTCGACAACGAACCACGTGCCGGCTAGCACCCCGGCACCCGACTTTCATCTGCCAGGAGGAACCGATCCATGACCGATCACACCGACCAGACCACCATGCGCGACCCGCTCACCCAATACCCGCGCCCCGACTTCGAGAAGCAGCCGCAACCGGCGCCGGGCCTGGCCCGCGAGATGCGCCCGAAGCCCGACCACGGCGAGCAGAGCTATCGCGGCTCGGGCCGCCTGAAGGGCCGCCGCGTCCTGATCACCGGCGCCGACAGCGGCATCGGCCGGGCCGTGGCGATCGCCTTCGCGCGCGAGGGCGCGGACCTCGCCCTGAACTACCTGCCCAGCGAGGAAGCCGACGCGCGCGAGGTGGTGGAGCTGGTCGAGGCGGCCGGCCACAAGGCCATCGCGCTGCCCGGCGACATCGGCGAGGAGGCCTTCTGCCAGCGGCTGGTCGACGAGGCCGTGGCCAACCTCGGCGGGCTCGACATCCTCGTCAACGTGGCCGGAAAGCAGGTCTATGTCGAGAAGATCGCCGACCTGCCCACCGAGCAACTCGAGGCCACCTTCCGCACCAACGTGTTCGCGATGTTCTGGCTCTGCAAGGCGGCCCTGCCGCACCTGCCGCCGGGCGCGACCATCATCAACACCACCTCGATCCAGAGCTACCAGCCCAGCCCCGGCCTGCTCGATTACGCGTCCACCAAGGCCGCCATCACCGCCTTCACGCACGCCTTCGCCAAGCAGGTGATCGACCAGGGCGTGCGCGTCAACGCGGTGGCGCCGGGGCCGATCTGGACCCCGCTGCAGCCGAGCGGCGGCCAGCCCCAGGAAAAGGTCGAGGTGTTCGGCTCGGAAGCGCCCATCAAGCGCCCGGGTCAGCCGGCCGAGCTCGCGCCCGTCTACGTGCTGCTGGCCTCGCAGGAATCGAGCTACGTGACCGGCGAGGTGTATGGCGTGACCGGCGGCAATCATCTGCCCTGAGCGGCGGCGCGGGGAAAAATGACAAGGCGGGCAATTTCCGCCGAGCTCCGGAATCGACGTGCCGGCACGCGCCTGCCCCGGTGCCGGGCGTGCCCGGCGCCGGGAGCCGGCATCGCGCTTGCTCGCCGATATCGATCACGGCATGAGGCATGAATAGGGAGGAACCATGACGCCAAGCCCGCAAACCCAGCCGCGCGGCGATCCGCCGCGGCAACCGGCGCCGCGCCGCCCGGCCGCGGCGCGT
>NZ_VWWC01000023.1:0-64010 GCF_011753175.1 Burkholderia sp. Cy-637
TTTAAAGAGCGTTTCTGCGAAGTAACTTGGTTTCTTCAGCAGCGCTGCGTTTTCAGCAGCAGAGAAGCGAGATTATGATCAACATTTCGCAGCGCGTCAACTACTTTTTTCAGCGCCGCGATCAACACACTTCGTCGATCACTTCTCAGCTAAACGAATCAGCGGCCAACTGCTCAGGCGCTCGACTCATCCAACCTTGCTTCCTCTTTCGTGCCGCGTTTCCGTTAGCGCGAAAGAGGCGTGATTCTAAGCAGGCTTTAGCCAGCGCGCAAGGGGGAATCGAACATATTTTTTCGTCTCTCTCTCACCTCCCCCTCTCCTCGCTTCGCCAGCACGTACCGGAATTCTCGTAGCCGTCCGGACGACCCGCTGCTCCGCGCGGGAACCGACTAAAATGGCAGGTTCAAAGCACCCACCTCTAACTATCCAGATCTATGCGCCAGCGAACCGCCAAACGCCTCCCCCCCGATGCCGACAAACTGGTCGGCCTGTCGCTCGCGTTGTTCGCATCCGGCAGCCGTGTCGAGGACCGGTTCTGGGAAGCGAAGCTCGACGCGCTGCTCACGAAGGTGATCCGCAACGGCAATCAGACGACCCTCGACGCCGCGCTCGACCATCTGCAACAGAATCATCCCGATGCCTATGGCGCGCTCGCCGACATGGCGGAGACCCACAGCGAATCGCTGCTCGTCGAACACGAGGGGCAGACGCACGAAGCGCTGCTCGTCGCCGTGCCGATTCTCGCCTGGACGCGCTACATGATTCCGTCCGGGACGCTCAAGGCCGAGATCGCCGAGGTCCTGCGCACGCACCTGCAGGCACATGTGCTCGCGGAACAGACGCACGTCGCGCTCGCCCCCTTCCTCTACAGCATCGACCAATTGCCGCGCCATCACGTCGAGGCTTATCGCCTCACGCAGCAGCTCGCACAAGCCGCGCTCGGCGGCCAGGCGCCCCGCCTCAACTTCGGCGACCTGCCTGAAACCTCGCCGATCCTGGCCGACCCCCGCTTCCTGCTGGCCGTGGTCGCGACGCCGGCCGGCTCGCCGATGTTCCGCTGGCAGGAAGAAGAGCAAGGCGCGCGCATCGAACGCGGCCAGTGCCTCGAGCAATGGACCAGCCAGGGCGGCGGCAATCTGGCCAACGCGCTGCCGGGCTGCGAATTCGAATGCCTGCTGCCGGACGCCTATTACTCGGCATGCCGCGACGCCGACGAGCGCGTGCGCCCGCATACGGTTCGCACCGCCATCCGTTACCTGTTCGACACGATCGGCGCTGCCCCGCAGGAACTGCGGGCTGTCGTCGCAGGCTTCGGCGAGCGCCGCATCGACGAATACCGGATCGGCTTCACGCGACGCGGCAGCAACGACGTGATCTACGGCGTCGTGTGGCCGCTGTATGGACGCGAGAACGGCGACATCGCCGTGGAAGACACGATGGTCGATGCCGAGGCCCCGGTCGACGGCCCGATCGAGGAAATCGTCTCCCTGCTGAAGGATACGGGCGTGACCGACATCCGCCGTCACGCCGGCCGCTTCGAACCGGAATACTGCGACGATTGCGGCGTTCCGCTGTATGCCGACCCGCTCGGTGAAATCGTCCACGCCGAAATGCCGGAAGACGCCTCCCCCGCCCAGCCGCATTTCCATTGAGCCGGCACGCCGCCAGGCTGTTTCACAGCGACAAAGAGCCGCCCGCGAGGCGGCTCTTTTTTTTCACATACTTGCACCTCTTCCTATGACGTTCGGCTAGGCCGACGCGACGTAATCGTTTTGTCATCATGTTCGCGACGCTAATCGTCATCACGCTACAAACCAAACGAAGGAGGCAGCGATGAGATTCCTGGTGTTGAGTCCTGACGCGGAGCGCCGCGACGGCTTGAAGGCGTTGCTGCGGCAGATCGATCGGCACGGCGGCTACAACGATGCCAAGGATTGGCGGCAGGCCATGCGCGTCGTCAGGCAGCACAGCTTCGACATGATCATCGTCGACGCCCCGCACGGGCCTCGTCTCGGCGATCTGCGCGCGCTGTGCGAGGCCAGCGCGCCGACGCCCGTCGCGGTACTGGTCGACGATACGTCGGCCACGGCAGCCCAGGAACAGTTCGCGACCGGCGCGCAGGGCGTGGTTCCGCGCAGCATGGGCTCCCACCTCGTGATCCGGGCCTTCGAAATGGTGCTGCTGGGCGGTTACTACATACCGCCCGGTGCGCTCGATCTCATCGAGGCACGCCTGGCCGGCGATCGTTCAGTCCGTATCGCCAGGAAGATCCCCCTGCGCCGCCAACCGAGCACCGGCGTCCTCTCACCCAGGCAAGCGCAGATCATGCGTTTCGTGCACATGGGCAACACGAACAAAATGATTGCCCGCACGCTCGGCATCAGCGAAGGCACGGTCAAGATCCATCTCGCCAGCATTTTCCAGCAGCTCGGCGCGGCCAACCGTGCCGCCGCCGTGGCAATCTACAACGGCTGGCTGCCGCCGCATCTGGAGGTGCTCGCGACGGCCCGCCAGACCCAGTCGCGCCCCTTGTTCGGCTCACCAGGCTCGATTCCGCCATCCCCACGCGCAAGCCGCAGGAAATATCCGCTGGTTGCCTACGAGGGGCCGCAGATCCCGGTACCCATGGCGGCCGAGCCGGAGCCGACGACGCCGAAACGCAACACCTGAGTCGGCGCCGGGCGTCGAATCGGTTCCCATTTTTCAGCGTCAACGAGTAATATTCGAAGCATGGGCTTCCTCTACACGCCGCTTCCGCTCTGGGTCGCCGTCGGTGGCTGGATCGCCGCCGCGGCGGCGCTCGCGCTCGCGTCGTGGAAGCGTCCGTTCAGCCGCCTCAAGGATCCGACACTGCAGCACGTCTGGTGTGCGCTGATCGCCACGATCACCGTGCTCTGGGCTTCGAACGCCTGGCTCGACGACGGCCTCGTCATGCATCTGCTCGGCGCGACGCTGATCGCGACCCTGTTCGACTGGACGCTCGCCTTGATCGCGATGGGCGCCGTCACCGGCATCGCGGCCATCGTCTTCGATGCGAGCTGGCAGGGTGTCGGCCTGACCTATCTCGTCTACGGCGCCCTGCCGGTTGCCATTTCGACGCTGTTCCAGCGTGCCGCGGTTGCCTGGCTGCCCCACAACCTCCCGACCTTCATCGTCGGCCAGGGCTTCATCGCCCCAGCCGTCACCATCGGCGTCGTGGCCGCCGCAGCGGCAGGCGTGCAGATCGGCATCGCCGACGGCTCGGCCCTGGTGATTCCGGCCGGTTATGGCTTGAACACGCTGCTGCTCGCACTCGGCGAGGCCTGGTTCACCGGCATGGCCACCGCCCTGATCGCGATCTACCGGCCGGCCTGGGTGACCACCTTCGATGTGCGTCGCTACCGTCTCGGCGGCCCTCGCGCCTGAAAATATCCGCTGCGGCTCGGGCAATCGTGCCGGCTCGGTTCGCGAGCCGGCACTTTCGACCAGGCAAACAGCAGCATGTCAAAAAAATTGCGCTAAGATTGAACTCTTCGCCTTCGTCGGGCATCTTACGTGCCCGGCGACTCAATTCCGCACTCTCGAATCCTGATGGACAGCTTCCCCGCCCAGCGTCTATTCGGCGCGTTCGGCAAGCTGGCAGCCTGTGTCGCAGGCCTGTCGCTTGCGCTTTCCGCCCCCGCCTTCGCCGACCTGCTCGATCAGCGCACCGAACTGATCAACAAATACGTCACCGAAATGCATGCCGATCCGCTCGTCGCCGACTGCGCCGCGCACGGCAATTTCATTGCGAGCACATCGAGTGCATTCGATCACGTCGAATTCCCGCCCAGCGCATTCGACAGCGGCAATGCCACGATCACCCCCTGGAACGACTCGTTCGACGAGGGCAAGCAGCGCATCAAGGTCGACAGCATCGTGACGGTCGAAGGTCTCGGTATTTCGCAGAACGGTGGTGACCCGGCCAGCCTGAAATTCCGCTGCGGCTATGTCGGCAGCCAGATGCTCGCCTTCAGCTGGAACGACCCGGTCCCTCCCGCCAGGCCGCGCGCCGAGCGCAGCAGTTCGTCGAAGCGGCAATTGCACGGTGGTCATCGCGGCAAGGGCAAGGCCAAGGCGAGCGGCAAGAGCACTCGCAAATCGGCAACGGTGAAGAAATCGACGACGAGCAAGAAAGCCGTCAAGAAGAAGAGCACGGCGAAGAAATCCTGAGCTCCGGCGCCCTCGCGGCGCGTCACGATCGGCTTTTCATGCAAAAGGCCGGAATGCGTCGACATTCCGGCCTTTTGTTTTGCGCATTCAACGCCGAGGCATCGTCTCCTCAGGCAAAGCGCTGCAGATGGTTCAGGATCGGCAGCAGCATCGAGGCACCGAGCGCCGCGCTGCGCTCGCCGTTCCAGCCGACGCGCTCGTCCGGCAGGTTGGCGTTGTCCTTGAACGGCATTTCGAGCGTCAGCGACAGGCAGCCGAAGGCGTGGCCGATGTATTTCGAGGCCAGCTTGAGCGCATCCTCGCGATACTTGCTGGCCGCATAACCATGCTCGTCCTGGAAATCGGGGCTTGCCTGCTTGAACGCGGCGATGAACGCGTCCTGCTCCTCGCGCTGGCGATCGGTGAAGCCGGGCAGCATTTCCGAACCAGCCACGAACACGTAGGGCAGGTCCTCGTCGCCGTGGATGTCGAAGAACATGTCGCAGCCGATCGCGTGGATCGCATCGCGCACCACCAGCACTTCGGGGCTGCGCGCCGCGTCGGGTTCCATCCACTCGCGGTTCAGGTTGGCGCCGACCGCGTTGGTGCGCAGGTTGCCGTGCACGCTGCCGTCGGGATTCATGTTCGCGACGATATAGAAGGTCGCGTGATCGTAGAGCTTGCGCGCCACCGCGTCGCCCGCCCAGTCGCCCCAGCCCGCCAGACGCTTGACCAGCCCTTCCACGAACCATTCGGCCATCGATTCGCCGGGATGCTGGCGCGCGATGACCCATACCTTCTTCTTGCTGCCATCCTCGTCGGGCGTGCCGAGCACGAGCAGGGACATCGGCCGCCCCTCGACGGTGCGACCCAGCTCGACCACGTTGGCCTGCGGCATCTGCTGGATCGCGCCGAGGAATTCCGAATGACGCTCCTCGCCATAGGGCTCGAAGTAGGCGTAATAGATGCTGTCGAATTCCGGCGTGTGATCGATCGTCATCACCTTGCCGTCGAAATCGGTCGGCACGCGAAACCAGTTCACGCGGTCATAGCTCGCCGCTGCGCGATAACCGCGCCAGCCCGCCGGGTAGGCGCTCTCGTGCGCGTTCTCGAAACGCATCACGCAGCGCTCGCCGCGCGCGCCCGACAGGCGGAAATAGAACCATTGCGCGAACTCGGATTGATTGTCGCCGCGAATCCGCAGGCGGATCTCCTCGGGACGCTCGCAGGACACGACGTCGATCGCGCCGGCATCGAACTGGGTGGAAATCGAGAGAGTCATCTTGTCTCCAGGTAGCCGCGCCCTCTTGAGGCACGGGATCAGATCGGAACCTCGGGGACGGCGCGTGGATTACGCGCCGATCCGCCGACGGAACACATAGGTGGAATCGTTCGAGGCCTCGGCGTCGAAGGCATACCCTTCCTCGGCGAAGTCCTTCAAATTCTCGGCCGACGCGATGCGCCGGGTCACCGCGTAACGCGCCATCAGACCGCGCGCGCGCTTGGCGTGGAAGCTGATGATCTTGTAGCGGCCGCCCTTCCAGTCCTCGAACACCGGCGTGACGACCGGCGCGTCGAGCAGCTTCGGCTTCACCGACTTGAAGTACTCGGTCGAGGCGCAGTTCACGAGCACGCGTGCGTCGCCATCGCGCGAGGCCAGTTGCGTGTTCAAGGCCCGCGTGATGCGCTCGCCCCAGAAGGCATAGAGATCCTTGCCGCGCGGATTCTGGAAACGCGTGCCCATCTCGAGCCGATACGGCTGCAGCAGGTCCAGCGGGCGCAGCAGCCCGTAGAGGCCGGACAGCACGCGCACATGCTGCTGGGCATAGTCGAGGTCGGAGGCGGACAAGGTCCGCGCGTCGAACCCCTCGTAGACATCGCCATTGAAGGCGAGCACCGCCTGCTTGGCGTTGGCGGCCGTGAACTGGCGCGACCAATCCGCGTAACGCTGGAAGTTGAGACGGGCCAGCGGGTCCGAAATGTCCATCAGCGTGGAAATCTGCTGCGGCGACAGTTTCCGCAATCCCTCGATCAGCTCGGCCGCGTCTTCGATGAAGTCGGGCAGCGTGTGGGTCGGAATATGGGGCGGGGTCTCGTAATCGAGCGATTTCGCGGGAGAGAGAACGATTATCATAGAGGCTCGCCGGCACGCGGTGCGGTGCCGTCAGACGAAAACCACCGATTGTAACGAATGCCCAGCCCCAACGCTCCGCGAGACGGGCACCGCGTGGTGCTCGACTCGAACGTCTGGATCGACATCCTCGTGTTCGACGACCCCGCCGTGCGCCCGATCCGGGCCGCGCTCGAGAACGGCAGCCTGGTTGCCCTGATCGACGCGCGCTGCCTGAACGAACTCGAGCACGTGCTCGACTATCCGCAATTCGCCTCGCGCGCGCTCGACAAGGCCGCAGCGCTGGCCACCGTCGCCCGGCTCTCGCAAGCGGCCGACGGCTCGGCCCCGCTGCCCGAGGACGCGCCGCCGCTGCCGAAGTGCAAGGACCGCGACGACCAGAAATTCCTCGAACTCGCCCGGGCCGTCGATGCCGACTGGCTCGTGTCGAAAGACCGCGCGCTGCTGAAGCTCTCGCGCCGCACCGAACGCGACTTCCACTTCCGGATCGCGCAGCCGGCACCGTTCGTGAGCGCCTGCGGGCTCGAACCCGCCGAACCCACCGAGCCGACGCCGGCCTGAAGGCCGCAGCCCGCGCCGCGCTCGGCCCCGTCCACCCCATCGCATCCGCCCGACACACGATGAACGCACCGTCCGCCTCGCCCGTCACGCCCGCCATCGTTTCCCGCCTGCCGCAGGTCGGCACCACGATCTTCACGGTCATGAGCGCGCTCGCGGCCGAAAAGGGCGCGGTCAACCTGGGCCAGGGCTTCCCCGATTTCCATTGCGATCCGAGGATCATCGAGGCGGTCGCCGAGGCGATGCGCGACGGCCACAACCAATATCCGCCGATGACGGGCGCCGCGCCGCTGCGCGAGGCGATCGCCGACAAGATCGAACGGATCTACGGCCGCCGCTACGACGCGGCCAGCGAGATCACCGTCACGGCCGGCGCGACGCAGGCGCTGCTGACGGCGATCCTCTGCGCGGTCCACCCCGGCGACGAGGTGATCGTGGTCGAGCCGACCTACGACAGCTACCTGCCCTCGATCGAACTCGCCGGCGGCAAGCCGGTGTTCGTCACGCTGGAAGCGCCCGACTACGCGATCCCCTTCGACAAGCTGGCGGCCGCGATCACGCCGAAGACGCGGCTGATCCTGATCAACACGCCGCACAACCCGACCGGCACGGTCTGGCGCGAATCGGACATGCGCCAGCTCGAGGAGATCGTGCGCGGCACCGAGGTGCTGATCCTGTCGGACGAGGTCTACGAGCACATGGTCTACGACGGCGAGCGGCACGAGAGCGTGGCGCGCTACCCGGAACTCGCGGCGCGCAGTTTCATCGTCTCGAGCTTCGGCAAGACCTATCACGTGACGGGCTGGAAGGTCGGCTACGTCGCCGCGCCGGCAGCGCTGACGGCCGAATTCCGCAAGGTCCACCAGTTCAACGTGTTCACCGTCAACACGCCGATGCAGGCCGGGCTCGCCAGCTACCTGCGCGATCCCGAGCCCTACCTGACGCTGCCGGCGTTCTACCAGAAGAAGCGCGACCTGTTCCGCGCCGGGCTCGCCTCGACGCGCTTCAAGCTGCTGCCCTGCGCCGGCACCTACTTCCAGTGCGTCGATTATTCGGCGATCAGCGACCTGCCCGAGGCGGAATTCGCCAAGTGGCTGACCGCCGAGATCGGGGTTGCCGCGATCCCCGTGTCGGCCTTCTATCACGAGCCGCACGAATCGGGCGTGGTGCGCTTCTGCTTCGCCAAGCGCGAAGACACGCTCGCGACCGCGCTGGAGCGCCTCTCGCGGCTCTAAGCGGGCCGCGCGGCGCCGGCAGCTTCCCGAGTTCGCGCCGCGGCTGCCCTGGCCCCAGCCCGCGCAGCCGCCCTGGCCTAGCGCCTGGCGCCGTTCGCCTCGAGATAAGCCTTGCGATCGGCCGTCACGCGCTGCGCGGCGGGACGCTCGCCCACCAGCTTCGAATACGCCTTCCAGTCGATTCCCGCCTCGACCACCAGATCGCGGCCATACACGGCCTTGGTCGCGAGCCCCACGATCGGCAGGTGGATATAGGCGGCCACGTCGGCCATCCCGTAGGTCTCGCCGAGCACGTAGGGCGCGAAGCGCGTCATCTTGCGAAACGCGGCCAGCGCGCCGACCAGGCGCTTCTCGACGCGCCGCTGCGTCTCCTCGCTGGCCGTGCCGCCGAAAAATGCCAGCCCGTACAGGCTGCGCGCGACCCATTCGAGATACAGTTCGACGAAGACGGTGATCTCCCGCACCTTGGCCGCCTCGAACGGATCGGCCGGGAACAGGCCCTTCTCCGGATAACGCGCGGCAAGGTACTCGACGATCGCCTGCGATTCCGACAGCGAGCCGTGCTCGGTGCGCAGGAACGGCACCTTGCCGAACGGCGAGGCGTCGAGCGCCTCGTCACCGCTCAGCGGCAGCGTATGAATCTGCTCCTCGAAATCGATCTCGTGATCGAGCAGCACCAGCTTCACCTTGTTGTAGTAGTTCGATAAGGGCAAACCACAGAGCTGCAGCATCATCGTTCTCCTGTCCTGACGGGTTCGAGGCGCGAGCCCTGCTCGTGAAATCCGCGGCTCGTCGCGACATGCCGAATAGCACGTTCGTGCTAGTCTAAAGCACTTCGCAGCCCCGACCACCGGACGCGCGTTCATGCATTCGCCGCGCCGGCCAAAAGACCGACATCCTGGAGACATCCGCATGAGCGCCGAACTGCTCGCGTCCCGCCCCGCCGAAAGCGAATCGACCCTGGTCTTGACGCTATCGAATCCGGGCGCGCGCAACGCCCTGCATCCCGACATGTACGCGGCCGGCCTCGAGGCGATGAACACCGCCGAGCGCGATCCCTCGATCCGCAGCGTGGTGCTGACCGGCGCGGATCGCTTCTTCTGCGCCGGCGGCAACCTGAACCGGCTGCTCGAGAATCGCGCCAGGGATCCCGCGGTGCAGGCCGCCAGCATCGACCTGCTAGGCGAATGGATCACCGCGATCCGGACCGTCACCAAGCCGGTGATCGCGGCGGTCGAAGGCGCGGCCGCCGGGGCCGGTTTCTCGCTGGCGCTGGCCTGCGACCTGGTCGTCGCCGCCGAGGACGCGAAATTCGTGATGTCCTACGCGCGCGTCGGACTCACGCCGGACGGCGGCGGCTCCTGGTTCCTGGCCCGTGCACTGCCGCGCGCGCTGGCCACTGAAATCCTGATCGAGGGCAAACCAATCGTGGCCCAACGCCTGCATGATCTCGGCGTCGTCAATCGCCTCGCGCGTGCCGGCTCGGTGCTCGGCGAAACGCTGGCCTGGGCCGACGAGCTCGGCCGCATCTCGCCGAACGCCGTCACGCGCGTGAAGGCCTTGCTCGCCGACGCGCCCGAGCAGCCGCTCGCGGCGCACCTGGTGGCCGAGCGCGATCATTTCGTCGCCTCGCTCCATCATGCCGACGGGCTCGAAGGCATCACCGCCTTCCTAGAGAAACGGCCGCCCGTCTATTCCCGATGATCCCAGGATGACCACTATCTATACCCTGCCGACTCGCCGCCGCATCTACCTGATGCGACATGGCGACGTCACCTATTTCGATGCCCGGCAACAGGCGATCGACCCGGACGCGGTACCGCTCAACGAACTCGGCCGGGCCCAGGCCCGCGCGGCCGGCCGCGCCTTCGCCGCGCAATCGATCCGCTTCGACCGCGTGATCACCAGCGGCCTGAATCGCACCATCGAAACGGCCTCGCTCGTGCTCGCGGAAACCGGGCAGGCGATCGACGTCGAGATCGAACCGGCATGGCGCGAAATCCGCGGCGGCCATCTTGCCGACCTGCCGCCGGAGGATGTCGAGGCGGCCTTTATCGGCGCCTTCCACGGCATCGTCCCCGAACACGTGCCCTTCCTCGGCGGCGAAACCATCGGCGAGCTGATCGATCGCGTGCTGCCGCCGCTCGCGGCGCTGCGCGCCGATCCCGGCTGGGACACCGCGCTGCTGGTGCTGCACGGCGGCGTCAACTGCGCGCTGCTGTCCCATGCCACGCTGCCCGAGCAGCGGCTGTTCATCGGACGCTTCGCGCAATCGACCGCCTGCATCAACGTGCTCGACGTCGGCCAGCATGCGCACGACTGGGTGATCCGGCAACTCAACTACACGCCGCCCGATGCGCTGCATCGCGACGCTCGCAACACCGTCATGGAAGTGCTCTATCACCAGTTCGTTCAGGCCAACGCGGGAAGCTGAACCCGCGCGGCGCCCCGGAGGCAAGGATGAGGCAAGCGCAGCAAGGAGCGGCAAAGCCGGACGATTATTCGGCCTTCGAGGGCACAGCGCCGGTCAGCGCGGCCCAGCACATCGACACCGCGGCGCTCGACACCTGGCTCGCCGCCCATGTGAGTGGGTATGCGGGCCCGCTCTCGATCGAGCAGTTCCGCGGCGGGCAGTCGAACCCGACCTTCAAGCTCGTCACGCCGACGCGCCGCTATGTGCTGCGCGCCAAGCCGGCGCCGGTCGCCAAACTGCTGCCCTCGGCCCACGCGATCGAGCGCGAGTACCGCGTGATGGCCGCGCTCGCCGATACCGACGTGCCGGTGCCGCGCATGCTCGCACTCTGCGAGGACGAATCGGTGATCGGCCGCGCCTTCTACGTGATGAGCTGCGTCGAGGGGCGGGTGCTGTGGGATCCTGCGCTGCCCGGCATGACGCAAGCCGAGCGCGCCGCCCACTACGACGAGATGAATCGCGTGATCGCCGCGCTGCACCGGCTCGACCCGCAGGCGCTCGGGCTCGGCGACTATGGCAAGCCCGGCAATTACTTCGCGCGCCAGATCGGGCGCTGGAGCAAGCAGTACGCCGCCTCGGAAACCGAGCCGATCGAGGCCATGCACCGGCTGATCGAATGGCTGCCGCAGCATATCCCGGCCGCCGACGCGGCCCGACAACGCAGCGCCATCGTCCACGGCGACTTCCGGCTCGACAACCTGATCTTCGCGCCCGACGCGCCGCGCGTGCTGGCCGTGCTCGACTGGGAACTCTCCACGCTCGGCGATCCGCTCGCCGATTTTTCCTATCACTGCATGACCTGGCACACCGAGCCGGGACGATTCCGCGGCATCGGCGGGCTCGACCTGGCCGCGCTCGGCATCCCCGACGAACGTCACCACATCGCCAGCTATGTCGAGCGCACCGGCTTCACGATCGAGGGCGACTGGCATTTTTATCTCGCCTACAACATGTTCCGGATCGCCGCGATCCTGCAAGGCATCATGAAGCGCGTGGCCGATGGCACCGCCTCCAGCGCGCGTGCGCTCGACGCCGGCCGGCAGGCACGGCCGATGGCGGAACTCGCCTGGCGCTACGCCCAGCAAGTGCGCTGAACACGGCGGGCTCGGCAGCACATCGAGCCCGGCCGATTCTTCGTTCCGGTTCTTCGTTCCGATTCCGATCGACGCCCTACTCCAGCGAGGTGGCAATGGAATTCGATTACTCCCCCAAGGCCGAGGTCCTGCGCGAGCGGCTGCTCGCCTTCTTCGACACCCACATCTATCCGAACGAGCGCGTGTTCCATGAGGAGATCGCGCGCAACCGGCGCGACGGCAACGCCTGGCGCGCGGTCGGCCTGCTCGACACGCTGAAGGACGAGGCGCGCGCGGCCGGGCTATGGAACCTGTTCCTGCCCGAATCCGATCGCGGCGCCGGCCTGTCGAACCTCGACTACGCGCCGCTCTGCGAAATCATGGGGCGCGTGCCCTGGGCGCCCGAGGTCTTCAACTGCAACGCGCCCGACACCGGCAACATGGAAACGCTCGAGCGCTACGCCAGCGACGATCAGAAACGCGAGTGGCTCGAGCCCCTGCTCGACGGCACGATCCGCTCGGCCTTCCTGATGACCGAGCCGGAAGTGGCTTCGTCGGATGCCACCAATATCCGCACGCGCATCGAGCGCGACGGCGACAGCTACCTGATCAACGGCCACAAATGGTGGTCCTCGGGTGCCGGCGATCCGCGCTGCAAGCTCTATATCGTGATGGGCAAGACCGATCCCGAGGCGCCGCGCCATGCGCAGCAGTCGATGATCCTGGTGCCGTCCAATGCGCCCGGCATCACCGTGCATCGGCCGTTGAACGTGTTCGGCTACGACGACGCCCCGCACGGCCATATGGAGATCACGCTGGAGAACGTCCGGGTGCCGGCCGACAACCTGCTGCTCGGCGAGGGGCGAGGGTTCGAGATCGCGCAGGGCCGTCTCGGCCCGGGGCGCATCCATCACTGCATGCGCCTGATCGGGCTCGCCGAGCGCGCGCTGGAGCTGATGTGCCGGCGCACGCTGCAGCGCGTCGCCTTCGGCAAGCCGATCGCGCAGCAGACCGTGACCCAGGAGCGGATCGCCGAGGCGCGCTGCCTGATCGACCAGGCGCGCCTGCTGACGCTCAACGCGGCCTGGAAGATGGACAAGGTCGGCAACAAGGAGGCGCGCCGCGAGATCGCGATGATCAAGGTGGTCGCGCCGAACATGGCCTGCCAGGTGATCGACTGGGCGATCCAGGCGCATGGCGGCGGCGGCGTCAGCGACGATTTTCCGCTGGCCTACGCCTATGCCTCGGCACGCACGCTGCGTTTTGCCGACGGCCCCGACGAAGTCCACCGCAACGCGATCGCCAAGCTCGAACTCGCGCGCTACTCGGCAGCCTAGATGCGCAACGGCGGGACGGCGCCTGCGCGCCGCCCCGCCGTTCGGGCATGCCTTGGGCGGCAGCCGCGCCGCCTGCCGCCCGGAACTTCAGAACAGGTGCAAGGTGACGAACTCGGCCGCGCAGGCCAGCGCCGGCTCGCCCGACGAGTCGACCTGCACCGCGACCGACCAGGTGCATTGCAGGCCGCCCTGCTTGCCGTCGATCGCCGTCTTCACCGCGAACAGCCCGCGCACCTTCGCGCCGACCGGCACCGGCCGCAGGAAGCGCACGCGGTTCAGCCCGTAGTTCACACCCATCTTCTGCTCGAATTCGATCGCATCGGTCATCAGCGCCGGGATCAGGGACAGCGTCAGGAAGCCGTGCGCGATCGGGCCGCCGAACGGCGATTCGCGCGAGGCCCGCTCGGGATCGACGTGGATCCATTGATGATCGTTGGTCGCGTCGGCGAACTGGTTGACGCGCGACTGCTCGATCACGATCCACTCGCTCGCGAAACCATCCGCGCCGACCAGCGCGCGCAGCGCCTCGATGGACGCGATGCGCGGC
Organism: Burkholderia sp. Cy-637; assembly: GCF_011753175.1. Classification (NCBI taxonomy): domain Bacteria; kingdom Pseudomonadati; phylum Pseudomonadota; class Betaproteobacteria; order Burkholderiales; family Burkholderiaceae; genus Burkholderia; species Burkholderia sp. Cy-637. The sequence goes on from NZ_VWWC01000023.1 coordinate 13,525, forward strand.
CGCTCGGGCCGCTGCCCAGGCTGCTTCTCCGTCGAATCGCCGCTCATGCGCCCGCCTGCGGATTGCGCAGCCCGAAAATCACCTTGGAGCGCACCGTGATCACGGTTTCGCCGCTCTCGTCGGTGCCGACCCACTCCGTCGTCACGATGCCGCGATCGGGACGGCTCGCCGACAGCCGCTTGTCGAGGATCCGCTGCTGCATCGTGATGGTCGCGCCGGCGCGCACCGGCTTGATCCAGCGGATCTCCTCGATGCCGGGCGAGCCCATGCTGGTCGAGTCGTGCAGCACGTTGCGCACCAGCATGCCCATGAACACCGAGCAGGTGTGCCAGCCGCTCGCCACCAATCCGCCGAACGGCGAGGCCTTGCCGGCCGCCTCGTCGAGATGGAACGGTTGCGGATCAAAGCGCTGCGCGAATTCGATGATCTCGTCCGGCGTGAACGTGTGTTTGCCGACCTCGGTCAGCCCGCCGACTTCCAGATCCTCATAGCCGATCGTCATACCCATCTCCTGTCAGTTTGCGTGCTCTCAGGCCGCATCGTATTCGAAAAAATCCGGCAGCGAGGCAAATCGCGCCGTGTGGTGATCGACATCGCCGAGCGTCAGGTCGATGATCGACAGTCGCTTGAACAGATGGGCCGCCGCGACCTCGTTGGTCATGCCCATCCCGCCATGCAGCTGGATCGCCTGCTGCCCGACGAAACGCGCGGCTTGCCCCACCCGCACTTTCGCGGCGGATACCGCGCGGCGCCGTTGATCGGCGTCGTCGTCGGCATAGCGCAGCGCCGCCAGATAAGCCAGCGAGCGAGCCTGCTCGGTGTGGATCAGCATGTCGACCATGCGGTGCTGCAGCACCTGGAAACGCGCGATCGGCGTGCCGAACTGCTCGCGCGTGCGGGTGTAGTCGAGCGTCGCGCGATTGAGCGCGTCCAGCGCGCCGATCGCCTCGGCACAGAGCAGCACGATACCGTAATCGGCGATCCGCTCCAGCGTTTCGGCACCGCGGCTGCCGTCGACGAGCCGGCGCGCGGGCGCGTTCGAGAAACGCAGCGTCGCCGCGCGCTGGCCGTCGATGGTTCGGTAATCCTCGACATCGGCACCGGCGGCACCGCGCTCGACCAGGAACAACGCGATCGCGCCATCGGGCTGCCGGGCCGGCACGATCCAGGCCTGCGCCTGGGCGCCGTGGCGAACCAGCGCCTTGCTGCCGCTGAGCCGGAAGCCGTCTCCGGCCGACTCCGCACGCGAATCGATGGCGAGCAGTTCGTAGCGCGCGCCGGGTTCGTCGAAGGCAACCGCCAGGCGCGCCTCGCCGCCGGCCACGCGCGCCAGCAGCGCTCGATCGGCTTGATGCTCGCTGGCCGCGAGCCGCAGCGCCTCGGCGCCGACCGCCGTCGCCCAATACGGCTCGACCACCAGCGCGGCGCCCAACGCCTGCATGGCCACCAGCATGTCGAGCGCGCCGCCGCCCAGGCCGCCGCTCGCCTCCGGTACCGGCAAGGCGGTCAGCCCCAGCTCCGCGAACGCCCGCCATTGCTCGTCGGATACGCCCTCGCGCGAGGCGACGATCGCCTGGCGCGTCTCGAAACCGTAGCGCTGGCCGAGATAACGGCGCAACGCGTCGGCGAATTGCTGCTGTTCTTCGCTGAAAGTGAAGTCCATGCGTCGCTCCTCAGAGGCCCAGGATCATCTGCGCGATGATGTTCTTCTGGATTTCGTTCGACCCGCCGTAGATCGAGGTCTTGCGGAAATTGAAGTAATAGGCGGCAAGCGGTGCCGCGTCGTCGTCGCCGCTCACCGCGCGATCGCGCTCTCCGTCGAGGAAGGCCGGATCGAACGGCGCGGCGAGCGGCCCGATCGCATCGACCATCAGCTCGGTCAGCGCCTGCTGGATCTCGGAGCCCTTGATCTTCAGCATCGAGGCCTCGGGGCCCGGCCCGCGCCCGCTCGCTTCCTGGCTGACCACGCGCAGCGCGGTCACCTCCAGCGCCATCAGGTCGATTTCCAGCGAGGCCACGCGGGCGGCGAACACCGGATCCTCCAGCAGGGAGCGGCCGTTGCGGCGCTGCCCGGCCGCGATGCGCTTGAGGAAGCGCAGTTCACGCTTCGAGGTGCCGACGCGCGCGATGCTGGTGCGCTCGTGGCCGAGCAGGTACTTGGCATAGGTCCAGCCGCGGTTCTCCTCGCCGACGAGGTTCTCGACCGGCACCAGCACGTCCTCGAAGAACACCTCGTTGACTTCGTGCTCCTCGTCGAGCGTGATGATCGGCCTCACCGTGATGCCCGGCGTCTTCATGTCGATCAGCAGGAAGGAAATGCCCTCCTGCTTCTTCACGGCCGTATCGGTGCGCACCAGGCAGAACATCATGTCGGCATATTGGCCGAGCGTGGTCCAGGTCTTCTGGCCGTTGACGAGATAGTGATCGCCGCGCCGTTCGGCGCGCGTGCGCAGCGAGGCGAGGTCGGAACCCGAGCCGGGCTCGGAGTAACCCTGACACCACCAGTCGCTGCCATCGAGGATGCGCGGCAGATAGTGGCGCTTCTGGGCCTCGTTGCCATATTTCATCAGCACCGGCCCGACCATCGACACGCCGAAGGTCAGCGGCGACGGCGTGCCCGCGCGGGCACACTCCTCGTCCCAGATGAAGCGCCGCGTCGCGTCCCAGCCCGGGCCGCCGTATTCGACGGGCCAGGCGGGCGCCGACCAGCCGCGCGTCGCGAGCCGGCGATGCCAGTCGAGATAATCCTCGCGGGACAGACGTTTGTGATTGAGTACCTTGTCGCGCAGCGTGCGAGGCAGGTTGGCCTCGAGCCAGGTGCGAACTTCGACGCGGAACGCGTCGTCGGCGGGGGAATGGTCCAGATCCATGCGCATGTCTCCTGGCCGCGAGCCGGAGCGGCCGGCTGGAGACGACGCGCCGATCAGGAGACGATCATTGCAGCGGCTCTTTCAGTGCGGCCGGCACCGGTAGCGGCATCACGTCGATGCCTTCCTCGACGAGGGCGCGCGCATCCTCGGCCGAGGTCACGCCGCGAATATTGCGCGCGGGCGCCTCGTTGTAATGGATGCGTCGCGCTTCCTCGGCGAAGCGCTCGCCCACGTTCTCGGTCTTGTCCAGTACCTCGCGCAAGGCGCGCATCAGCTGCGCCTGCATCCGCCGCGGATCGGTTGCCGGCGCCTGTTCCTTCGTCGCGCCTGACAGGTTCAGGCGCGGCGCCGACGGCATCCTGCTGATTTCGGTCGCCCCGCAAACCGGACATTCGACCAGCTTGCGGGACAGCTGCGATTCGAAATCATCGGAAGACGCAAACCAGCCTTCAAAGCGATGGCCGTGCGTGCACTGTAAATCGAGGACCTTCATGCTGAATCGGGGCGTCTCGGGAGTGTACGCCCAATCGGAAGATTTAAGAACGACCGTGCTAAATCACGATCGAAATTCTCCGGGACGAGCCCGGACTGGCTGGATTGTAACGTGCGGGGGAATTTGGCGCCGAAGGTGGGTTCGGCGATGCGCGGCGGCAAGCACGGCCTCGCATCGCCGGGAATCAGCCGCTGCGTTTTATCAGGCGTGCTCGGCCGCGCCGAGCGGCCAGCTTCCCGACAAGGCTTTCTCCAGCCACATGGTGCCGATGATGGTCTTCACGTCGCTGATCTGGCCGGTGCGGATCCATTCGAGCAGTTCGGGCACGGTGGCCGTGAAGGTCTCGAGGAATTCGCCCTCGTCGAGCTGGCGCTCGCCGGCCGTCAGGCCCTTCGCGAGATAGATGTCGATGAATTCGGTCGAGTAGGAAATGATCGGGTGAATGCGCGTCAGGTAGAAATACTCGCGCGCCGTATAACCGGTTTCCTCGCGCAGTTCGCGCACCGCGCAAGCCAGCGAGCCTTCCTGCGGATCGAGCTTGCCGGCCGGATACTCGGCCATCACCTTGCCGATCGGATAGCGGAACTGGCTTTCCATCAGCACGCGGCCATCGTCGAACAACGGGATCACCATCACGGCGCCCGGATGGCGGATGTATTCGCGCGTCGCGTGCTTGCCGTCGGGCAGGCGCACCGTATCGCGCTTCACTTTCAGGAAATGGCCGTCGAGAATGGATTCGCTTTCGACGCAGACTTCGGTCAGTTTGTCGTCGTGATTCGGTAATTCGGCCATCGTCGGCTCCAAGGTTGGACGCGACGGCCGAGCGCCGTCAGCGTCGTTTGACGAGATACTGGAACGTGAAGCCGGGGAACGCGAACACCACGAACAGGCTGAAGGTGATCGCATAGAACTGCCAGCCCTGTTCGAAGCGGTTGCCGGCGCGGGACTCGAGCCAGAAGCCGAGCACGCCGACCACGAAGTACAGCACGATCATCTCGGCGATCCGCCACCACCCGCTCTTGCGGGCAGCGGCGCCGACCGGGATGAAGGCGAAGGCCCGCTGATTCACGAACGGCAGGTTGGCGCCCAGCAGCGCCAACAACACGATGAACCAACCGGCTGCCGACATTTCAGAGCGGCAGCGTATGGCTGATGGCCTGCAGGCAGACCTCCATCAGCTGGCCCGGCATGATGCCGAGCACGAGCACGGCCAGGCCGTTGAGCAGCAGCACCGCGCGGTTCGCCGTGTCGCTCATGATCGGGTTCGTATCCTGCGGCGCATCGAAGTACATCAGCTTCACGATACGCAGATAGTAGAACGCGCCGAACAACGAACTGATGACACCGAGGATCGCGAGCCAGGTCAGGCCGGCGTTGATGGTGGCCTCGAGCACCGCGAGCTTGGCGTAGAAGCCCACCGTCGGCGGAATGCCGGCCAGCGAGAACATCATCAGCATCATCACGAAGGCGAACACCGGGCTGCGCTTGTTGAGGCCCTTGAAATCCTCGAGCGTTTCCGCCTCGAAATCGCGGCGCGCCAGCAGCATCACGATGCCGAAGGCGCCGAGCGTGGTGAGCAGGTAGACGATCGAGTAGAACATCGCCGAGCTGTAGGCGGTGGCCGTGAAGGCCGGGCTGCCCTTCACCACGCCCGAGAGCAGGCCGAGCAGCACGAAGCCCATGTTCGAGATCGCCGAGTAGGCCAGCATCCGCTTGACGTTGCGCTGGACGATACCGGTGATGTTGCCGACGATCAGCGACAGCGCCGCCAGGATCACCAGCATCTGCTGCCAGTCCGCCGCCAACGGCAGCAGGCCCATCACCAGGAAGCGCAGGCCCCAGGCGAAGGCCGCCACCTTCGGGCCGCCGCCGGTCATGAGCGACATCGCCGTGGGCGCGCCCTGGTAGACGTCGGGCACCCACATGTGGAACGGCACCGCGCCGAGCTTGAAGGCCACGCCGGCGATGATGAAGATCACGCCGAACAGCAGCACGATATTGTTGATGCGCCCCGAGGCGACGGCATTGAGCACGTCCTGCAGCTCGAGCGAGCCGGTGGCGCCATAGACCATCGAGATGCCGTACAGCACGAAGCCGGAAGCCAGCGCGCCGAGCACGTAGTACTTCATTGCCGCTTCACTCGACTGGGCACCGTCGCGGCGCAGCGCGATCAGCGCGTAGAGCGACAGCGACATCAGTTCGAGGCCGAGGTAGAGCGTCAGGAAGTTGTTGCCCGAGATCATCACCAACTGGCCGAGCAGCGAGAACATCCCGAGCAGGAACACGTCGCCGCGGAACAGGCCCCGGTCCGACAGGTAGCGCCGCGAGTAGATCATCGAGGCCGCGAAGCCGATCGACACGACCGCCTTCATCACGCTCGAGAAGGCGTCGACCACCACCATCCTCGAGAAGAAGTAGTACTGGTGCGGGTCGAGCGCCTGGAACGCGAACCACACACCGGCGACAACGGACGAGACGACCGCGATCAGGTACGTGAGACGGCGGCCGGACTCGCCGGAGAGGGTGTCGTTGATCCACGCCAGAATGATGGCGAGCATCACGAGCGCGTCGGGCAACAAGGCATTCATAGGTGCGTTTTGCATGGTCTTGGTTTCCTCCGCCCACACTTACTGCTGGGCCAGCGGCAGCTTGGATTGCGCAACGTGAGAGAGGAGATTTTCTACGGAAACGTGCATCACGTCGGTGAAGGGCTTGGGATACAGGCCCATCAGCAGCGTGAACGCGGCCAGCACGGCGAGCATCGAGAATTCGCGCGCGCCGATGTCCTTCAGCGTCGTTACCTTCTCGTTGACCACCTTGCCGAAATAGACGCGCTTGTACATCCACAGCGTGTAGCCCGCGCCGAGAATCAGCGTGAGGCCCGCGCCGAACGCGATCCAGAAATTGAACTTCACCGAGGCGAGGATCACCATGAACTCGCCGACGAAGCCCGAGGTGCCGGGCAGGCCGCAGTTCGCCATCGCGAACAGCAAGGCGAAGGTGGCGAACTTCGGCATCACGTTCACCACCCCGCCGTACTCGGCGATATTGCGCGTATGCAGGCGATCGTACAACACGCCGATGCAAAGGAACATCGCGCCGGACACGAAACCGTGCGAGATCATCTGCACGATCGCGCCCTCGATGCCGAGCTGGCTGAAGATGAAGAAGCCGAGCGTGACGAAGCCCATGTGGGCAATCGACGAATAGGCGACCAGCTTCTTCATGTCGGTCTGCACCATCGCGACCAGGCCGATGTAGATCACGGCAATCAGGGACAGCACGATCACGACCGGGGCCAGATAGTGCGCCGCATCGGGCGTGACGGGCAGGGAGAAGCGCAGGAAGCCGTAGGCGCCGAGCTTGAGCATGATCGCCGCCAGCACCACCGAGCCGCCGGTCGGCGCCTCGACGTGCGCGTCGGGCAGCCAGGTGTGGACCGGCCACATCGGCACCTTCACCGCGAAGGCGAGGAAGAACGCCCCGAACAGCAGCAACTGCGGCGTCATCGCCAGCTTGGCGCCCTGCCAGGCGGCGAGGTCGAAGGTATGCGTCTCGCGGTACAGGTAGATCAGCGCGATCAGCATCAGCAGCGAGCCGGCCAGCGTGTAGAGGAAGAACTTGAAGGCCGCGTAGACGCGGTTCGGGCCGCCCCAGACGCCGATGATGATGTACATCGGGATCAGCGTGGCCTCGAAGAACACGTAGAACAGCAGGCCGTCGGCCGCCGAGAACACCCCGATCATGATGCCCGAGAGCATCAGGAACGACGCCAGGTACTGCGAGACGTTATCGGTGATGACTTCCCAGCCGGCCACCACCACGATGACCGTGATCAGCGCCGTGAGCACGACGAACCACATCGAGATGCCGTCGACGCCGAGGTGATACGAAACATTGAAGCGGTCGATCCAGATCGCGTTCTCTTCGAACTGAAGAGCCGCGGTGCTCGGATCGAAACCGGTGATGAGCGGAATCGTGACTGCAAACCCGAGCAGCGAACCGATCAGCGCGACCCAGCGGGCCACGCCGGGCTTCCGGTCGGTGCCCACGGCCAGGATGAGCAGGCCAAACACGATCGGAAGCCAAATGGCGGTACTGAGAATCGGAAATGCGGGCATGAGTGGGTTCCTCTCCTTTTCTTATTTGCCGCCGAGCGTAACAAACAGGGTAAGGAGACCCAACATGCCAATGATCATCGCGAACGCGTAGTGATAGATGTAGCCGGACTGCAGGAAGCGGATCACGCCGGCGAACCAGCTGACGAATCGCGCGCTCCCGTTGACGATTCCATCGATCACCACGACGTCGCCCTCTTTCCACAGGCCCCGGCCGACCGCGACCGAGCCCCTGGCGAACACGACCTCGTTGATCTTGTCCATGTAGTATTTGTTGTCAAGCAGCGTATAGATCGGACCGGCCGCGCGGCGGATAGCCGCCGAAAGGTCCGGGCGCTTCAGATACAGGAACCAGGCAACGACCACGCCTGCGAGCGCGAGCCAGGCCGGCAGGCCCGACACCGAATGCAGGCCCATCGCGGCCCAGCCGTGGAATTCATCGGCCATCTCGGCGAGCGCCGGATGGTTCTGGCCGATGAAGATCACCTTGTCGAACGCCACGCCGTGCTGGAAGAAGTCGCCGAACAGCATCGGGCCGATCGCCACGCCGCCGATCAGCACGGACGGAATCGCGAGCAGCACCAGCGGCACCCAGACGACCCACGAGGTCTCGTGCGGTTCATGTGCGTGATCGTCGTGGCCGTGCGCGTCATGCCCATGCCCTTGCGCGGCGGCCTTGCCCATCGGCGAATCGGGATGCTTCGGCTTGCGGAAGCGCTCCTCGCCGTGGAACACCAGGAAATACATGCGGAACGAGTACAGCGCCGTCACGAACACGCTCGCGACCACCGCGAAGTACGCGAAACCCGAACCCGGCAGATGCGAGAGCTTGACCGCATCGATGATCGAGTCCTTCGAGTAGAAGCCCGAGAAGAACGGCGTGCCGATCAGCGCCAGCGAGCCGATCAGCGAGGTGATCCAGGTGATCGGCATGTACTTGCGCAGGCCGCCCATGTTGCGGATGTCCTGGTCGTGGTGCATGCCGATGATGACCGAGCCCGCCGCGAGGAACAGCAGCGCCTTGAAGAAGGCGTGCGTCATCAGGTGGAACACGGCGACCGGGTAGGCCGACACGCCCAGCGCGACCGTCATGTAGCCGAGCTGCGAGAGCGTCGAGTACGCGACCACGCGCTTGATGTCGTTCTGGATCACGCCGAGGAAGCCCATGAACAGCGCGGTGATGGCGCCGATCACGGTGATGAAGGAGAGCGCGGCGTCCGACAGCTCGAACAGCGGCGACATACGCGTGACCATGAACACGCCGGCCGTCACCATGGTGGCCGCGTGGATCAGCGCCGAGATCGGCGTCGGGCCTTCCATCGAATCGGGCAGCCAGACGTGCAGCGGGAACTGCGCCGACTTGCCCATCGCGCCGATGAACAGGCAGATGCAGGCCACCGTCAGCAGGCCCCAGTCGGTGCCCGGGAAGTGCATCGCGGCCAGCGCGTTGCTCTTGGCGAACACCTCGCCGTAGTTCATCGAGCCGCCGTAGGCCAGCAGCAGGCCGATGCCGAGCAGGAAGCCGAAATCGCCGACGCGGTTGACGATGAACGCCTTCATGTTGGCGTAGATCGCGCTTTCCCGCGTGTAGTAGAAACCGATCAGCAGGTAGGACACGAGGCCGACCGCCTCCCAGCCGAAGAACAGCTGGAGGAAGTTGTTGCTCATCACGAGCATCAGCATCGAGAACGTGAACAGCGAGATGTAGGAGAAGAAGCGCTGGTAGCCGTCCTCCTCTTCCATGTAGCCGATCGTGTAGATGTGCACCATCAGCGAGACGAAGGTGACCACCACCATCATCATCGCGGTCAGCGAATCGACGAGGAAGCCGATCTCGAGCTTGAGCGGCCCGACCTGCATCCATTCGTAGATGGTGGCATTGAAGCTCGCGCCGTCCATCACCTGCAGGAACACCAGGCAGGACAGGACGAAGGAGATCAGGACGCCGAGGATGGTCACGCGGTGCGCGCCCTTGCGGCCGACGGTATTGCCGAACAGGCCGGCGATGATCGAGCCGGCGAGCGGCGCCAGCGGGATCGCCAGCAGCGTGGTTTCGTTGAGTGTGGTCGACATAGCAGACTCGCCTGAAATTAGCCCTTGAGCTGGTCGAGATCCTCGACATTGATGGTGTCGAGTTTGCGGAACAGCGTCACCAGAATCGCGAGGCCGATTGCCGCTTCCGCCGCTGCAACCGTGAGCACGAAGAACACGAAGATCTGTCCGTGCACGTCCCCGAGATAATGCGAGAACGCGACGAAGTTCGTATTGACCGCGAGCAGCATCAGCTCGATCGCCATCAGGATCACGATGATGTTGCGGCGGTTCAGGAAGATGCCGACGATGCTGATCGCGAACAGGATCGCGCCGAGCACCAGGTAGTGGGCAAGAGTCAGGTTCAACATGGTTGGGTTCTCCTCCGCTCAGCTCTTGGTGGCCGCGGCGGGATCGGCCGCGGCGGGTGCCGCTTCCGGCGCGGGCGGCTTCTCGGCCGCCATCTTCACGAGACGCACGCGATCCTGGCGGCGCACGCTGACCTGGTCGGACACGCGCTGGCGCTTGCGCTCCTTGCCGCGGCCCGAGGTCAGCGAAACCGCCGCGATGATCGCGACCAGCAGCACCAGGCCGGCGATTTCGAAGGCGAAGATGTAGTCGGTGTAGATCACCTTGCCGATCAGTTGCGTGTTCGTCATGTTGGCGAGCGCGCCGGAGGCGATCTCGCGCACCGGCGAGGACGTCGCGCCGTAGCCGCGCCAGAGGATCAGCGCGGTCTCGACCACGATGATCGCGCCCACCACGGTGGCCATCGGCACGAAGCGGCGGAAGTCGCGGCGCAGCACGTCGGTGTTGATGTCGAGCATCATCACCACGAACAGGAACAGCACCATCACCGCGCCGACGTAGACGAGCACCAGCAGGATGGCGAGGAACTCGGCCTCGAGCAGCATCCAGATCGCGGCCGCGTTGAAGAACGCGAGGACGAGGAAGAGCGCGGAAGCCACGGGGTTGCGCGCGGTGATCACCTTCAGCCCCGAGATCACCAGCAGCAGCGAGAAGATGTAGAAGAGTACGGTCGTGAAGTCCATGGTTACCGGTTCATCGTTTAGGCCTTGGTCAGGCACGGTTCTCGGGCACTGCGACGTGCCGCGCACCGTTGCCGCGGCGGCTCGGGCCGGCCCCTGGGGCCGGCCGGTCCTGCATTAGCGATACGGCGCGTCGGCGGCCTTGGCGGCCGCGATGTCCTTCTCGTAGCGGTCGCCCACCGCGAGCAGCATTTCCTTGGTGAAATACAGGTCGCCGCGCTTTTCGCCGTGGTACTCGAGGATCTGCGTCTCGACGATCGAATCGACCGGGCAGCTTTCCTCGCAGAAGCCGCAGAAGATGCACTTGGTCAGGTCGATGTCGTAGCGCGTGGTGCGGCGCGTGTTGTCGGCGCGCACCTGCGATTCGATGGTGATCGCCATCGCCGGGCACACGGCCTCGCAGAGCTTGCAGGCGATGCAGCGCTCCTCGCCGTTTTCGTAGCGGCGCAGCGCGTGCAGCCCGCGAAAACGCGGCGAGATCGGCGTCTTCTCTTCCGGGAACTGCACCGTGATCTTCCGCTTGAACGTGTAGCGGCCCGTCATCGCGAGCCCCTTCACCAGTTCGGTCAGGAAGAAGGTCTTAAAGAATTGTTGGATTGCCGTCATGATGGGATCCGCCCTCTCAATTCCAGATATTCAGCGGCGACATCATCCAGAAGCCGACCACGACCACCCAGATCACGCAGATCGGCAGGAAGATCTTCCAGCCCAGGCGCATGATCTGGTCGTAACGGAAACGCGGGAACGTGGCGCGCACCCAGATGAAGACCGACAGCAGCATGAAGATCTTCAGCACCAGCCAGACCACGCCCGGAATGAAGTGCAGGAAGCTGAACGGCGCGTCCCAGCCGCCGAGGAACAGCGTCGCCGCCAGCGCCGAGATCACGATCATGTTGATGTACTCGGCGAGGAAGAACAGCGCGAAGCCCATCCCCGAGTAATCGATCATGTGACCGGCCACGATTTCCGATTCGCCTTCCACCACGTCGAACGGGTGGCGGTTCGTTTCCGCGATGCCCGAGATGAAGTAGATGACGAACACCGGCAGCAGCGGCAGCCAGTTCCAGGACATGAAGTTGATGCCGTGATGCGCGAAGTAGCCGTGCTGCTGCGAGACCACGATGTCCGAGAAATTCAGGCTGCCGGCCGTCATCAGCACCAGCACCAGGGCGAAGCCCATCGAGATTTCGTAGGACACCATCTGCGCGGCCGCGCGCATCGCGCCGAGGAACGCGTACTTCGAGTTGGAGGCCCAGCCGGCCAGGATCACCGCGTAGACGCCGATCGAGGAAATCGCCATCGCGTAGAGCAGGCCGGCGTTGATGTTGGCGAGCACCGCGCCGGCCTGGAACGGAATCACCGCCCAGATCGCGAAGGCCGGCACCACCGTCATGACCGGCGCGATCAGGTAGAGCCAGCGGCTGGCCGCGCTCGGCTGGATCACTTCCTTGAGCAGCAGCTTGAGCACGTCGGCGATCGGCTGCAGCAGGCCGCCGGGGCCGACCCGGTTCGGGCCGAGACGCACGTGCATCCAGCCGATCAGCTTGCGTTCCCAGAGAATCAGGTAGGCGACGCTGAGCAGGATCACCACGCAGACCACCAGGATCCGCACCAGCGCCCAGACGGTCGGCCATGCCGCGCCGAGCAGCTCGGTACCACCCGAATTGATCGTATCGAACAAGCTCATTTACGCCTTCTCCACCACGAGTTCACCGGACAGGCCGCCGAGTGCCGCACCGGCGGGCGTGGCAGCCGACACGCGGACCACCGTTTCGGCCAGGTTCGCGTCACGCACCGCCGGCAACTGCACCGAGCGGCCGCCCTGGCTGATGCGCACCGCATCGCCGTTGCTCAGGCCGAGGCGGTCGAACAGCGCGGCCGGCAGGCCCGCCGAATGCGCAGCCTTGGCCGCCACCGTCAGGTGCAGCACGCCGGCACGGCGCGAGAGCGGATCGGCGTGATAGATCGGCACGTCGGCCAGGCGCTCGAAACCGCCGCTGGCCGATGCCGCCTGGGTCGCGCGGGCCGGCTGCGCGACCGCAGCATTCGACAGGCGCGAAGCTCGGTCGCCGTCGCCGAGCGCGGCGAGCCGCACTTCGTCCGAGGTTTCGTATTCGAAGTTCGGCAGGCCCAGCAGGCTGCCCAGCACGCGCAGCACCTTCCAGCCCGGGCGCGTATCGCCGAGCGGGCGCACCACGCCGTTGAACGACTGGGCACGGCCTTCCGCGTTGACGTAGGTGCCGGCCGTCTCGGTGAAGGGCGCGATCGGCAGCAGCACGTCGGCGTACTCGGCATCGATCTTGAACGGCGACATCACCACCACCATCTCGGCCTGCTCGAGCGCGGCGCGCGCGGCGATCGGATCGGCCGTGTCGAACTCGGGTTCGACGTTGAGCAGCAGGTAGCCCTTGCGCGGCTGCGCGAACGCTTCGCGCGCGTTCAGGCCGCCCTCGCCCGGCAGCGCGCCGACCAGGTGCGCGCCGACCGTGTTGGCGGCTTCGGTCAGGAAACCGAGCGTGGCACCGCTGTGTTCGGCGATCCACTGCGCGACGGCATGAATCTGCGCGAACTGAGGATGCTGGACCACGCCGTTGCCGAGCAGCACCACGCGGCGTTCGCCGGTGGCAAGCGCCTTGGCCAGGCGCTGCGCCTCGGCCGAGGCCTCGACGCCTGCCAGCGATGCCGGCAGCTCAACGCCGCTCGCCTGGGCGACCGCGGCGGCGATGCCGGCCAGCGTGTCGAGCCAGGCCGACGGCGCGGCGACGATGCGCTTCGCGCTCGGGATCAGGGCGTCGTCGCCCGTGGCATGCAGCAGGTGGATTTGAGCGCCGGCCTTGGCGGCCTGGCGCAGGCGCGCGGCGAACAGCGGGTGATCGCGGCGCAGCGTCGAGCCGACCACGAAGGCGGTATCGACATTGGTCAATTCGGCGATCGGCATGCCCAGCCACGGCGCACCCGACATCGGCGCCGAGAAATCGGTCTGGCGCAGGCGGAAGTCGACGTTCGGCACCTTCAGCTCGTGGGCCAGTTGCTTGACCAGGAACAGTTCCTCGACCGTGCTGTGCGGGCTCGCAAGCGCGGCCAGCGCATTGGCGCCGTGATCGGCCGCGATGCCCTTGAGGCCCTTCGCGACGTATTCGAGCGCGGTCTGCCAATCGGTCTCGATCCACTCGCCGCCCTGCTTCAGCATCGGCTTGGTCAGGCGATCCTCGCTATTGAGGCCTTCGTAGGAGAAACGATCCTTGTCGGAGATCCAGCACTCGTTGACGGCTTCGTTCTCGAGCGGCAGCACGCGCATCACGCGGTTGTTCTTGACCTGCACCACCAGGTTCGCGCCCACCGAATCGTGCGGGCTGACCGACTTGCGGCGCGACAGCTCCCAGGTGCGGGCGCTGAAGCGGAACGGCTTGCTCGTCAGCGCACCGACCGGGCACAGATCGATCATGTTGCCGGACAGCTCGGAATCGACAGTCTTGCCGACGAAGGTGGTGATTTCCGAGTGCTCGCCGCGGCCCAGCATGCCGAACTCCATCACCCCGGCCACTTCCTCGCCGAAGCGCACGCAGCGCGTGCAGTGGATGCAGCGCGACATCTCTTCCATCGAGATCAGCGGGCCGACGTTCTTGTGGAACACCACGCGCTTCTCCTCGCGATAGCGCGAGGCCGACTTGCCGTAACCGACCGCCAGATCCTGCAGCTGGCACTCACCGCCCTGGTCGCAGATCGGGCAATCGAGCGGGTGGTTGATCAGCAGGAATTCCATCACGGCCTGCTGCGCCTTGACCGCCTTTTCCGAGTGCGTGCGCACGATCATCCCGGCCGACACCGGGGTCGCGCAGGCCGGCACGGCCTTCGGCATCTTCTCGACGTCAACAAGACACATGCGGCAGTTCGCCGCAACCGACAGTTTTTTGTGGTAGCAGAAGTGGGGAATATACTTGTCTGCCTTGTGTGCAGCCTGGATCACCATGCTGCCTTCGGGCACCTCGACCGTCTTCCCGTCTATCTCAAGTTCAACCATGATGATGTATGGTCCTTAGCCTTTAGCGCTCGCTCGCGCTCTCGCCCGTCGGGGCGCTGATGTTCCGCAATCGGGTTTCGCTTCAGGCCGCCGCGGCGACGCTGCCGTGCGAATGCTCGCCGACCATGCAATGCTTGTGCTCGACGTGATACGCGAACTCGTCCCAGTAGTGCTTCAGCATGCCGCGCACCGGCATGGCCGCCGCGTCGCCGAGCGCGCAGATGGTGCGGCCCATGATGTTCTCGGCCACCGAGTTCAGCAGGTCCAGGTCCTCGACGCGGCCCTCGCCGTTCTCGATGCGCTTCACCACGCGATAGAGCCAGCCCGTGCCTTCGCGGCATGGCGTGCACTGGCCGCACGACTCCTCATGGTAGAAGTACGACAGGCGCATCAGCGAGCGCACCATGCAGCGCGTCTCGTCCATCACGATCACCGCGCCCGAACCGAGCATCGATCCCGCCTTCGCGATCGAGTCGTAGTCCATGTCGGTCTGCATCATCATCTCGCCGGGGATCACCGGCGCCGACGAACCGCCCGGGATCACCGCCTTCAGCTTGCGACCGCCGCGCATCCCGCCGGCCAGCTCGAGCAGCGCCGCGAACGGCGTGCCCAGCGGCACCTCGTAGTTGCCGGGACGCTCGACGTCGCCCGACACCGAATAGATCTTGGTGCCGCCGTTGTTCGGCTTGCCGATCTCGAGGTAGGCCTGGGGGCCGACCGTCAGCAGGAACGGCACCGCCGCGAAGGTTTCCGCGTTGTTGATGGTGGTCGGCTTGCCGTACACGCCGAAGCTCGCCGGGAACGGCGGCTTGAAGCGCGGCTGCCCCTTCTTGCCCTCGAGCGATTCGAGCAGCGCGGTTTCCTCGCCGCACACATAGGCACCGTAACCATGGTGCGCATGCAGCTGGAACGAGAATTCCGAACCGAGGATGTTGTTGCCGAGATAACCGGCCGCGCGCGCCTCTTCCAGGGCTTCCTCGAAGCGTCGATAGACCTCGAAGATTTCACCGTGGATGTAGTTGTAGCCGGCGGTGATGCCCATCGCATAGGCGCCGATCGCCATGCCCTCGATCACCGAGTGCGGGTTCCAGCGCAGGATGTCGCGATCCTTGAAGGTGCCCGGCTCGCCCTCGTCCGAGTTGCAGACCAGGTACTTCTGGCCCGGGAACTGGCGCGGCATGAAGCTCCACTTCAGGCCGGTCGGGAAACCCGCGCCGCCGCGGCCGCGCAGGCCCGAGGCCTTGACGTCGGCAATCACCTGCTCGGGGGGGATCTTTTCTTCGATGATGCGGCGCAGTTGCTTGTAGCCACCGCGCGCGACGTAGTCTTCGAGACGCCAGTTCTCGCCGTTCAGGTTGGCGAGGATCAGCGGTTTGATGTGACGATCGTGGAGGGACGTCATTTCGAAAGCTCCTCAAGAAGCTGGTCGATCTTCTCTCGGCTCATGAAGCTGCACATCTTGTGATTGTTGAGCAGCAGCACCGGCGCGTCGCCGCACGCGCCGAAACATTCGCCTTCCTTCAGCGAGAACCTGCCGTCGGGCGTGGTCTCGCCGAAATCGATACCGAGCTTCTGCTTCAGATAGTCGGCCGTGGCCTCGGCGCCGCCATGCGGCCCGAGCTGGCACGGGAGATTCGTGCAGAGCGTGAGCTTGTGCTTCCCGACCGGCTTCAGTTCGTACATCGTGTAGAACGTCGCGACCTCCTGCACGGCGACGGCCGGCATGCCAAGATAATCCGCGACGAACTGCATCAGTTCGGGCGACAGCCAGCCGTGCTCGTCCTGAGCGACGGCCAGGGCCGACATCACGGCGGACTGTTTCTGATCGGCGGGATATTTCGCAATCACGCGATCGATTTCTTTCAGGCCTTCAGCTGAGATCATTTTCAGACACGACTCTTTCAATTCCTACCGAACGAACAACCTGCCGCGGGGATGCGGGACGGCAGACCTGGCGCTCACTATTGACTGCCCGCGAATACGCACCAGCACGGTGCGCAACGCGAAGCCTTACTGCTCGCCGCCCGCTCGACGCGGACGGCGTGACGATCAACGGTCGATTTCGCCGAACACGATGTCCTGCGTACCGATGATCGTGACCGCGTCGGCAATCATGTGGCCGCGCGCCATTTCGTTGAGCGCGGAGAGATGCGCGTAACCGGGCGCGCGAATCTTGAGCCGGTACGGCTTGTTCGCGCCGTCGGACACGAGGTAGATGCCGAATTCACCCTTCGGATGTTCCACCGCTGCGTAGGCTTCGCCTTCCGGCACATGAAAACCTTCGGTGAACAACTTGAAATGGTGAATCAGGTCCTCCATGTTCGACTTCATGTCGACACGTTTGGGCGGCGCAACCTTGTGATTGTCGGTCATCACCGGCCCCGGATTCTTCCGCAGCCACTCAATACACTGTTTCGCGATGCGGCAGGACTGGCGCATTTCCTCGACCCGAACCAGGTAACGGTCGTAGCAATCGCCGTTCACGCCGACCGGGATGTCGAAGTCGAGCCTGTCGTAGACCTCGTAGGGCTGCTTCTTGCGCAGGTCCCACTCGATGCCGGAGCCGCGCAGCATCGCGCCCGTCAGGCCGAGCTGCAACGCACGTTCCGGGCTCACCACGCCGATCCCGACCAGGCGTTGTTTCCAGATCCGGTTGTCGGTCAGCAGGGTTTCGTATTCGTCCACGCATTTCGGGAAACGCGTGAAGAAATCGTCGATGAAATCGAGCACCGAGCCCTGGCGGGCCTCGTTCATCTTCTCGAGGGCCTTGGCATTGCGGATCTTCGACGCCTTGTATTGCGGCATGACGTCAGGCAGATCCCGGTAGACGCCGCCCGGACGATAGTAGGCCGCGTGCATGCGCGCGCCCGACACCGCCTCGTAGACGTCCATCAGGTCCTCGCGCTCGCGGAACGCGTAGAGGAACACCGCCATCGCGCCGACGTCGAGGCCGTGCGAGCCGATCCACATCAGGTGGTTCAGCACGCGGGTGATTTCGTCGAACAGGACGCGGATGTACTTGGCGCGCTCCGGTACCTCGATACCGAGCAGTTTCTCGATCGCGAGCACGTAGCCGTGCTCGTTGACCATCATCGACACGTAGTCGAGGCGGTCCATGTAGGGCACCGACTGGATGAAGGTCTTGTTCTCGGCGAGCTTCTCGGTGGCCCGGTGCAGCAGGCCGATGTGCGGATCGGCGCGCTGGATCACCTCGCCGTCGAGCTCGAGCACGAGGCGCAGCACACCGTGCGCGGCCGGGTGCTGGGGACCGAAGTTGAGCGTGTAGTTCTTGATGTCAGCCATGCCGCCCTCTCAATGTTTCAGGCCGCCGTAGCGATCCTCGCGGATCACGCGCGGCGTGATTTCTCGGGGCTCGATCGTCACCGGCTGGTAGACGACGCGCTTTTCCTCCGGGTCGTAACGCATTTCGACGTAGCCCGAGAGCGGGAAGTCCTTGCGGAACGGATGGCCGATGAAGCCGTAGTCGGTGAGGATGCGGCGCAAGTCCGGATGGCCCTCGAAGACGATGCCGAACAGGTCGAAGGCCTCGCGCTCGTACCAGTCCGCCGAACTCCAGACCTCGACCATCGAGGCCAGGATCGGCAGGTCGTCGTCGGGTGCGAACACACGCAGGCGCAGGCGCCAGTTGTTGGTGATCGACAGCAGTTGCAGCACCGCCGCGAAGCGGGGGCCGTCGTAGGCGCCGTCGCCATAGGTTTGATAGTCGACGCCGCAGAGGTCGATCAGCTGTTCGAAGCCGAGCTTGCGGTCGTCGCGCAACTGGGTGGCCACCTCGACATAGTCGCGCGCACGTACGACCAGGGTCAGCTCGCCGATCGCTTCGGTCAGGCTGACCACGCGCTCGCCGAGCGCGGCCTCGAGGTTGGCTTTCAGGGTCTCGATTTTGCTTGCCATATTGTGGGTGCTCGGGACTTTATTGACGGGCGATGGTGCTGGTCCGGCGGATCTTCGCTTGCAGCTGGATCACGCCATAGACGAGCGCCTCGGCAGTCGGCGGACACCCTGGCACGTAGACGTCGACGGGCACGATACGATCGCAGCCGCGCACGACGGAATAGGAATAGTGATAGTAGCCGCCGCCATTGGCGCACGACCCCATCGAGATCACCCAGCGCGGCTCGGCCATCTGCTCGTAGACGCGGCGCAGCGCCGGTGCCATCTTGTTGCAGAGCGTGCCGGCGACGATCATCACGTCGGACTGGCGCGGACTCGGACGGAACACCACGCCGAACCGGTCGAGATCGTAGCGGGCCGCGCCCGCGTGCATCATCTCGACCGCGCAGCATGCGAGACCGAACGTCATCGGCCACAGCGAGCCGGTGCGCGTCCAGTTGATCAGTTTGTCAGCCGTGGTGGTGACAAACCCTTCCTTCAAGACCCCTTCGATACTCATTGCTTTCCACTCCTGACAGGCGGCGGAGAGTGGCCGCCTCACGCAAACCGGTGACAAATCCGCCCGTTACTCCCAGTCCAGGCCGCCCTTTCTCCAGATGTAGGCGAAGCCGAACAGGAATTCGAGCAGGAAGATCATCATGGCCATGAAGCCGGGCCAGCCGATGTCGCGGAAGGCGACACCCCATGGAAACAGGAAAGCGGTTTCGAGATCGAAGATGATGAACAGGATGGCGACGAGGTAGTAGCGCACGTCGAACTTCATGCGCGCGTCCTCGAAGGCCTCGAAACCGCACTCGTACGGTGAGTTCTTTTCGCTGTTGGGCTTGTTGGGACCGAGGACCTTGCCAATGCCGACCAATGCCACTCCCAAACCAACGCCCACGATGAGGAACAGCAAGACGGGGTAATAGGCAGCGAGGTTCAAGGCAATCCTCTATCGGTTAGTTCTGATCGTTCCGGAGCATATCACCTTCCGGACAAAGGGTCATTTCGGACTGCACGCTATCCGGGGACAACGCAAATCGGAGCCTGAAATGAAAAATGCCAGCCGCTTGGAAGCTGGCTGGCATTGCGGAATCTTGGTGCCGACGGCGAGACTCGAACTCGCACAGCTTTCGCCACTACCCCCTCAAGATAGCGTGTCTACCAATTTCACCACGTCGGCACTACGGCAACTCGGGAAGAACTGCTGATTCCCGCGAATCGCTTCAAGAATTAAATTCTAACCCGTTTTCTTCTAGCTGATCAACTAGTATCGAGCGCTTTCTTGAATTTTTATTTCGGGACGTCCTGGCCCGAACTCGACGCGGCCGAGGCGGCGGCGGGCACGGATGCCGAAGGCGCCGATGCGGCAGCAGCCTGCGAGCCCGCTGCGGCCGATGCCGGCGCCGTGGCCGCACCGAGCAGGCCGATCGACGGTGCCGACTTGTAGGAACCGAGATAGGTCAGCGCCAGCGTGGCGATGAAAAATATTGTTGCGAGAACCGCGGTGGTACGCGACAGGAAGTTCGCCGAGCCGGTGGCGCCGAACAGGCTGCCCGATGCGCCGCTGCCGAAGGCCGCGCCCATGTCGGCACCCTTGCCGTGCTGGAGCAGCACCAGGCCGATCACGCCGAGCGCAGACAGGATCTGCACCACGATAATCAAAACTTTCAGAAAGGACATCTCATTCACCCGAATTGTGGGACGCTGCGCGCCTCTCGCGCGGCCCCGGATTCACAAACCGACGGCGCCGGCCGCGCGCTTACTTCGCCGCGCGGCAGATCGCCAGGAAATCATTGCTCTTGAGCGACGCGCCGCCGATCAGGCCGCCGTCGATGTCCGGCTGGCCGAACAGTTCGGCCGCATTGTCCGGCTTCACGCTGCCGCCGTACAGCACCGACACCTGCTCGACACCCTTGGCGGCCAGCCGCGAACGCAGGAAGGCGTGCACCTGCTGTGCCTGCTCCGAACTCGCGCTCTTGCCCGTGCCGATCGCCCAGACCGGCTCGTAGGCCACCACGATGCGCGCCGCCTCCTCGGCCGACAGCAGCGCGAGCACCGCGTCGAGCTGCGCGCCGACCACCTGCTCGGTCGCATTCGACTCGCGCTCGGCCAGGGTCTCGCCGACGCAGACGATCGGCGTCAGGCCGGCCGCCAGCGCGCGCTGCGCCTTCACGGCGACCAGGTCGCTCGATTCGCCGTGGTAGGTGCGACGCTCCGAATGGCCGACCAGCGCGTACTTCGCGCCGAACTCGACGATCATCGCCGCCGCGACCTCGCCCGTGTAGGCGCCCTGCTCATGGGCCGACACGTCCTGCGACCCCGCCGTCACGCGGCTGCCCTGCAGCAGCTCGCCCACCTGGGCCAGATACGGGAACGGCACGCACACCCCGATCTCGACACCGGCCTGCACGTCCTTCGCGCCCTCGAGCACTTCGTTGAGCAGCGCGCGATTGCCGTCGAGACGGCCGTGCATCTTCCAGTTACCGACTACCCGCTTCACTCGTTGTGTGGACATCGTCTCTCGTATCTCGAACTGAATCCGAACTGATGAATCTCATCAAGGCCGCATCGCCTGGCGTCCGCCATCTCGAGAACGAGGACGGCCCCCACGGGCGCAGCAAACCGGCGATTTTACTTCGGCGCGCAAGAACCGGTCAAACCGCGAATGTCAAGCGCTCGCGCCCCATTCGAGCACGATCTTGCCGACATGCTCGCTGCTCTCCATCAGCGCATGGGCCTGGGCGGCCTCGGCCGCCGGCAGCACGCAGTGGATCACCGGGCGCACCGTGCCGGCCTCGATCAGCGGCCAGACGGTTTCCTTAAGTTGCGCGGCGATCCGGGCCTTGAACTCGACCGGACGCGGGCGCAGCGTCGAGCCCGTGATGGTGAGCCGCCGGCGCAGGATCTCGCCGAGGCTGACCTCCGCCTTGGCGCCGCCGAGCAGCGCGATCACCACCAGCCGGCCGCCGTCGGCCAGCGCGCTCAGCTCGCGCGGCACATAGGGGCCGGCCACCATGTCGAGGATCACGTCCACGCCGCGGTCGTTGGTCAGCGACTTCACGACATCGACGAAATCCTCGTTCCGGTAATTGATCGCCCGTTCCGCGCCGAGCGCCTCGCAGGCGCGGCATTTCTCGTCGGTGCCGGCGGTCGCGAACACGCGAAAACCGAGCGCGTGCGCGATCTGGATCGCCGTCACGCCGATCCCGCTGGAGCCGCCCTGCACCAGCAGCGTTTCCTGCTCGCCGCCCTCGCCACGACCGAGCCCGCCGCGATCGAATACATTGCTCCAGACCGTGAAGAAGGTCTCGGGCAGCGAGGCCGCCTCGACCTCGCTCAGGCCCGCCGGGACCGGCAGGCACTGCGCGAGGGGCGCCGTCGCATACTCGGCATAGCCGCCGCCCGCGAGCAAGGCGCATACGCGATCGCCGAGCTTCAAGCCGAACGGATTCGCGACGCCATCGCCGAATTCGCCGCCGACGATCTCGCCCGCCACCTCCAGCCCGGGCAGGTCCGACGCGCCCGCAGGCGGCGCATAGGCCCCCTTGCGCTGGAACACGTCCGGTCGATTGATGCCGAACGCGGCCACCTTGATGAGCACTTCGCCGCGCTTCGGATCGGGCCGGGGCCGCTCGACGAGCTTGAGCACGTCGGGCGCGCCGAACTCGGTGATTTCGATCGCTTTCATTTGCGTCGCTCCAAGATAGGGACGGGCCTGCGCCGATTCACGACGCAGGCCCGTCCATCCTGCAGGAAAAACGGCCGGCGCGCTGACGCGGCCGGCCGCTTTCTTTCCGCTTACTGCTGCGGCGCGTCGCCCGATTGGGCGGCTTCGTTCAGCAGGGCCTTGGCCGACAGGCGCACACGGCCCTTCTCGTCGACCTGGATCACCTTGACCTTCACGACCTGGCCTTCCTTCAGGTAGTCGTTGATGTCCTTGACACGCTCGTTGACGATTTCCGAGATGTGCAGCAGGCCATCCTTGCCCGGCAGCAGGTTCACGATCGCGCCGAAGTCGAGCAGCTTGAGCACCGCGCCTTCGTAGACCTGGCCGACTTCGATCTCGGCGGTGATCTGCTCGATGCGCTTCTTGGCCTCGGCCATGCCTTCGCTGCTGGTGCTGGCGATGGTCACCACGCCGTCGTCGGAGATGTCGATGGTGGTGCCGGTTTCTTCCGTCAGCGCGCGGATCACCGAACCGCCCTTGCCGATCACGTCGCGGATCTTCTCCGGATTGATCTTGATGGTGATCATGCGCGGCGCGAACTCGGACAGCTGGGTGTTCGCACCCGAGACGGCGCCCTTCATCTTGCCGAGGATATGCAGACGGCCTTCCTTGGCCTGCTCCAGCGCGACCTGCATGATTTCCTTGGTGATGCCCTGGATCTTGATGTCCATCTGCAGGGCCGTCACGCCGGCTTCGGTACCCGCGACCTTGAAGTCCATGTCGCCGAGGTGGTCCTCGTCGCCGAGGATGTCGGTCAGCACCGCGAACTTGTTGCCTTCGAGGATCAGGCCCATCGCGATACCGGCGACGTGCGCCTTCATCGGCACGCCGGCGTCCATCAGCGCGAGGCAGCCGCCGCACACCGAGGCCATCGACGAGGAACCGTTCGACTCGGTGATTTCCGAGACGACGCGGATCGAGTAGCCGAATTCCTCGGCGCTCGGCAGGCACGCGACCAGCGCGCGCTTGGCCAGGCGGCCGTGGCCGACTTCGCGACGCTTGGGCGAGCCGACGCGGCCGGTTTCGCCGGTCGCGAACGGGGGCATGTTGTAGTGGAGCATGAAGCGCTCGCGGTACTCGCCTTCGAGCGCGTCGATGATCTGCTCGTCGCCCTTGGTGCCGAGCGTGGCCACCACCAGCGCCTGCGTCTCGCCGCGCGTGAACAGCGCCGAGCCGTGGGTGCGCGGCAGCACGCCGCTGCGGATCTCGATCGGGCGGACCGTGCGCGTGTCACGGCCGTCGATGCGCGGCTCGCCGTTCAGGATCTGCGAGCGGACGATCTTCGCCTCGATGTCGAACAGCACGTTGCCGACCGTGGCCTTGTCGGCCGGGGTCGTGCCGGCGGCAGCCGCATCGGCTTCCAGCTTGGCCGAGGTGGCGGCGTAGACTTCCTTCAGCTTGGTCGAGCGAGCCTGCTTGTCGCGGATCTGGTAGGCGGCCAGCAGCGGCTCCTGGGCAGCGGCCGTGATGCTGGCGATCAGCGCCTCGTCCTTCGGCGCCGGCTGCCAGTCCCACTCGGGCTTGCCGCCTTCGCGCACCAGCTCGTGAATCGCGTCGATCGCGACCTGCATCTGCTCGTGGCCGAACACCACGGCGCCGAGCATCACGTCTTCCGGCAGTTGCTGCGCTTCCGACTCGACCATCAGCACCGCGCGCTCCGTACCGGCGACCACCAGGTCGAGGCTCGATGCCTTGATCTGCTCGCGCGTCGGGTTCAGCACGTACTGGCTGTCGATGTAGGCCACGCGCGCGGCGCCGACCGGGCCGTTGAACGGCAGGCCGGAGACGGCCAGCGCTGCCGAGGCGCCGATCAGGGCGGGGATGTCGGCCGGCACTTCCGGGTTGATCGACAGCACGTGGATCACGACCTGGACTTCGTTGTAGAAGCCTTCCGGGAACAGCGGGCGCAGCGGACGGTCGATCAGGCGCGAGGTCAGCGTCTCGTGCTCGGACGGACGGCCTTCGCGGCGGAAGAAGCCGCCGGGGATCTTGCCGGCCGAGTAGGTCTTCTCGAGGTAGTCGACGGTCAGCGGGAAGAAGTCCTGGCCCGGCTTCGCGGTCTTGGCGCCCACCACGGTGGCCAGCACCACGGTGTCCTCGACGTCGACGATCACGGCGCCGCTCGCCTGGCGGGCGATCTCACCCGTCTCGAGACGGACCTTGTGCTGGCCCCACTGGAATTCCTTCACGACTTTATTGAACAGAGACATGGTCGCTCCTTGTTTTGTTCATGGATGGCATGCGCCGCGCGAGAAACACCGCGCGACGACGGTGCGACCTGGCGTGACGGGAAGGAGGTGTGTTTTTTATGCCATTCCAGGGCGTGGCTGGCGCAGGCGAGCCGCCGCGCTGGAATGACACAAAGCTCCACCCGGCGCACAGGCCGTTGGGCGGCGGTCCGCGACTTCGGACCTGGCGCCCGCGGTACGGGCAACGGCGAGACCTTGCGTACCGCTGAAAAACAAAATGCCTGTATCAGCGCACTGACACAGGCATTGGCGGGAGGCGAACGTCGCCCGCTTACTTACGCAGACCCAGCTTCTCGATCAGCGCGCGATAGCGGTCGGCATCCTTGCCCTTCAGGTAGTCGAGCAGCTTGCGGCGGCGGCTCACCATGCGCAGCAGGCCGCGGCGGCTGTGGTGATCCTTCGCGTGGGTCTTGAAGTGACCCGTCAGTTCGACGATACGCGCGGTCAGCAGCGCGACCTGGACTTCGGGCGAACCCGTATCGTTGGCGCCACGCGCGAACTGAGCAACAACATCCGACTTCTTGATATCTGCAACCGACATGTGATTTCCTTTCTAGCTAACAGGCGGACACGGAAGAATGGCCGTGCCGTGAAGGCTGTCGTGATTGACAACCGGCCGGCATTGTAGCACAAGTCCCGCGCCCGGCCAGCCCCTCCCCCGCGCCTGCCCCGGCAGGGCCTCAGGGGCGCGTCATCCGGCAGGTCGACGGCGGCTCGGTGCTCGCGGCCGGCAAGGCCAGCACGGTCCGGAAACCGTAACCCGACCCTTCGTTGTCGACGCGCACGCCCGGCGTGCCGAGCCGATCCATTTCCATCACGTAAAGGGGCTGGATCGCCTGGTGATCGGACGCGCGCATCCGGATCGGGTGGAAGCCGTCGTCGTAGCTCGCGCCTTCCAGCGCCCTGGCCACCGCGGCCGGGTCCGCCGAGCGCGCCCGCGTGATCGCCGCCGCCAGCATCTCCACCATCTCGCTCATGCGCCGCACCGGGTAATCGTCCTGGGCGGCGGGGAAACGGGTCCGGAATTCCCGGTAGAAGGCATCGGAGGCCGCGCCGCCCGCGTTCGGGTGCCAGTCGGCCACGGCGATCACGTGCTTGACGCCGGCCTCGCCGAGCGCGGCCGGCGCGCCGAGGCTGTTGCCGTAGAAGGTGTAGAACCTGGCGTCGAGCCCCTGCTCGCGCGCGGCCTTCACCAGCAGGCTCAGGTCGTTGCCCCAGTTGCCGGTGATCACCGCGTCGGCGCCGCTGGCGCGGATCTTGGCGATATAGGGCGTGAAATCCTTGACGCGGCCGATCGGGTGGAATTCGTCGCCGACGATCGCCACGTCGGGCCGGCGCGTCTTCAGTTCCTCGCGCGCCAGCGTGCTCACGTCGTGGCCGAAGCTGTAGTCCTGGTTCAGCAGGTAGACGCGCTTCACGCCGCGGTCCTGCGCCAGCACCTGGGTGAGCGCGGCCATCCGCATCCCGGCATGGGCATCGAAGCGGAAATGCCAGAAGCTGCACTGCGCGCCGGTCAGCGCCGGATCGTCGGCGGAGTAATTGAGGAACAGCATGCGCGCATCGGGGCGGCGCGCGTTCTGGCGATCGATCGCGGTGACCAGCGCCGCCGCAACCGCCGAACCGTTGCCCTGCGCGATGAAGCCGATATGCCGGTCGGCCGCCACGCGCAGTTGCTGCAACGCATCCTCGACGCCGCCCTTGCTGTCGAGCACCACCAACTCCAGCGGATGCGCGCCGTCGGCGAGCATCACGCCGCCGCGCGCGTTGACGCGCTCGATGCCGAAGCGCAGGTTGCGCTCGACGGCGGCGCCGGCGTTGGCGAACGGCCCGGACATGCCCTCCACCAGCGCGATGCGCACCGGCTCGGCCGCCTGCGCGGCAGCACCGGCCGGCGCGGCGGCAGCCATCAGCGAAAGCGCCGCGCAGGCGGCGGCCAAGCGTTTCCATCCGGACATCGGCATGCTTCCTGTCATCGATCGGGAAGCGGATCATACCGGAGCCGGCGCCTGCCGTTCGTCGCCCGCCCGGGCCGCGCCGCACCGGCGATGCGCGATCCGAAGCGGCCTCGAGAAATGCGCGCAGCCGCGCGAGCACACGGCTGCGCGTCGTGATACAACAGCGGCATCGCATCCGACGGAGACCAGCATGTTTCGACGACTTCCCGTACTGCTAGCCATCGCGGCCACGCTGCTGGCCGGTTGCGCGCAACCGTGGCAGCGCTTCCAGGCGGGCGAGGACCAGTCGGCGCTGGTCGCCCGGTTCGGGCCGCCGAAGGAAATCTACGACCTGCCCGACGGCGGCAAGCGCCTGATGTGGCCGACCCAGCCGATGGGCGAAACCACCACCGCCGCCGATATCGACGCGGCCGGCAAGGTCCGCAACGTGCGCCAGGTCCTGCAGCCGCTCGAGTTCTATCGCGCCGAGATCGGCAAGTGGAAGAAGTCCGACGTGCTGGTCAATTTCGGCCGCCCCGAGGAAACCGCCTACTTCCCGCTGATGAAGCGCGAGGTCTGGACCTATCGTTATCTCGAGGACAACGTCTGGTACATGCTCTACAGCTTCTACTTCGACGACCAGGGCATCCTGCGCCTCACGCAGAAGACGCCGGACCCGCTGCACGACCCCGATCGCCGCGTCGCATTCTGATAATCGAATTACTGTCAATTCCGACAGGATTTACCCAGGCCATTCCAGCTGATAAGCGGAATGGCCTTTTTGTCATCCAGGCATCACGAATTGATTTTCCAGCCGAAAGAATTGCGAAAATAAGCTTCGAATCATTTCGTCACCGAACCGGTCTGTATCGTCACAATTCAATAGGGGCGTCACTTTTCAGGTGATCGAATGCACCGGAATCCGGCAATTCGATTTCCGAAATGGTGCAAAACCAATTCACCCATCTCGAATTTGAAACAGAATGTTTCAAGGCCTCCACGTATCGAGGCAAACCCCTAATATCCCCAACAAGCTTTCAATCTAGAAAGCATTGCCGATACGGCTGCTCCGGCGCCGTTCGCGATCTCGTTCATTTATGAAGGATTCCTCATGAATCGCGCCAAAACCCTGCTCGCCGCCAACGTCGCCTGGGCGCGGGAAACCGCCGAACGCGCGCCCGGCTTCTTCGAGGCGCTGTCGCAAGGCCAGAATCCGCGCGTGTTGTGGCTGGGCTGCTCGGACAGCCGCGTGCCGGCCGAGGCCATCACGCACAGCGCGCCGGGCGAGCTGTTCGTCCACCGCAATATCGCGAACCTGTTCCACCCGAACGACGACAACAGCGTCAGCGTGCTGGAATACGCGGTGCGCGTTCTCAAGGTCGATCACGTAATCGTTTGCGGGCATTACGGCTGCGGCGGCGTGCGCGCCTCGCTGCTGCCGCCGCCGGCCGACCTGCCGCATGTGGCAAGGCGTATCGCGCCGCTCTGCGCGCTGGCCAGCCGGCATCGCGCCACGTTGGACGAACTGCCCGCCGATACCGCCGCGAATCGCCTGGCCGAGCTGAACGTGCTGGAGCAGGTGCGCCTGCTGCGCGAGCACCCGGTGGTACGCGACAGCCAGCCGGCGCCGCTGGTGCATGGCTGGATCTTCTCGCTGTCGGACGGGCTGCTCAACGTGCTGTCTTCCGGCTACGAGGCGGGCGCGACGCAGCCTGCCGAAACGGCACCGGCCGCCGCCGCGCATGCGCGCCACCGCGAGCCCCAGCCCGCCTGACGCACTCGAAACACGGCGCGGCCGGCCGCCCAGCCCGGCGCCGGTCGCGCCTCCCGCAGCACGCTCCCCAACGCCCCGCCTCGAACCCCATCATGAATTTACGCAACGCCTTCTCCACGTTTCCGCGCGACTTCGTCGCCGGCACCGTCGTGTTCCTGGTCGCGCTGCCGCTCTGCCTGGGCATCGCCAACGCCTCCGGCGTCGAGCCCTTCGCGGGCCTGATCTCGGGCATCGTCGGCGGCCTGGTGGTCGCCTTCCTGAGCGGCTCGCCGTTGTCGGTGAGCGGCCCCGCCGCCGGCCTGGTGGTGATCGTCGTCGACGGCATCGCCCAACTCGGCAGCTTCCCCGCCTTCCTGCTCGCGGTGGTCTTGTCGGGCCTGCTGCAGCTGGGTTTCGGCATGCTGCGCGCGGGCCAGTTGGCCGCCTACGTGCCCTCGCCCGTGATCAAGGGCATGCTGGCCGCGATCGGCCTGCTGCTGATCGTCAAGCAGGTGCCCTTCGCGCTCGGCCTGCACGGCGGCACCGCCGCGTTCAGCGCCCATGCGATCGGCGCGGCGCTGATCGCGATCGTCTCGCTGGCCCTGCTGGTGGCCTGGGACTCGAAGGCGCTGCGCCGCTTCGCGCTGGTGCGCAACGTCCCGGCGCCGCTGATCGTGGTGGTGCTCGGCATCGGCGCCACGCTGGTGCTGGGCGCCCTGCTGCCCGCGCTGGCGCCGCCGGCCGAGCATCGCGTGGCGCTGCCCGCGCTCGACTCGCTGGCCTCGCTCGGCGGCGCGCTCAAGAGCGTCGAGCTCGGCCCGCACTACGCCCAGCTCTGGAACCCCGATGTCTGGCGCGTCGCGATCACGCTGGCGATCGTCGCCAGCCTCGAGACCCTGCTCTCGCTCGAGGCGGTCGAGCAGATCGACCCGAAGCGCCGCCCGCCGATGCCGAACCGCGAACTGAAGGCCCAGGGCGTCGGCAACCTGGTGGCGGGCGCCTTCGGCGGCCTGCCGATCACCTCGGTGATCGTGCGCAGCTCGGTCAACGTCAACGCCGGCGCGCAAAGCCGCCTCTCGGCGGTGGTGCATGGCGCGCTGCTGCTGGTCAGCGTGTTCCTGCTGACCGAGCTGATCAATCTGATCCCGCTCGCCACGCTCGCCGCGATCCTGATCCACACCGGCTTCAAGCTCGCCAAGCCGGCGCTGTTCAAGGCCGTCGCGCAACAGGGGCCGGCCGCCTTCCTGCCCTTCGTCGCGACCGTTGCCGGCGTGCTGGCCATCGACCTGCTGGCCGGGATCGCGCTGGGCATCGTGTGCAGCGTGCTGGCGGTGGCCTTCGCCAACCTGCGCAGCCCGGCCACGCTGGCCCGCCACGACGACCACTACCTGCTGACCTTCCGCAAGGACGTGTCCTTCCTCGGCAAGGTGCAGGTCAAGCACTACCTGCGGCAGATCCCGGATCGTTCGATCGTGATCATCGACGCGACGCGCGCCGACTACATCGACCACGACGTGCGCGAGCTGATCGACGCCTTCATGGCCGATGCGCAGGCACGCGAGATCCTGGTCGACTACCGGCAGCCCACGCGCGCCGCGGCCAGGCGCTGGTCGATCTCGATGCTGCGCAGCCCCAGCGCGCAATAAGCGCGGCCCGCAACGGCAAAACGCCCCGCCGGCCTTCGGGCCGCGCGGGGCGTTTCATTGCCGGTCAACGGCCGGGCAAGCCGGCCGATCGGGCTCAGGAGCGTTGCGGGTTGAGCTTGTCGACGTCCGAGTGCAGCTTGTTGAGCGCCGACAGGTAAGCCTTGGCCGAGGCCGCGACGATGTCCGGGTCGGTGCCGACGCCGTTGACGATGCGCCCGCTCTTGGACAGGCGCACGGTCACCTCGCCCTGCGCCTGGGTGCCGGTGGTGATCGCGTTGACCGAGTACAGCAGCAGCTCCGAGCCGCTGCCGACTTCCGTCTCGATCGCGTTCAGCGTCGCGTCGACGGGGCCGTTGCCGCGCGCCTCGCCGGTCACCTCGCCGCCGTCGATCGAGAACACCACCTTGGCCTGCGGCTGCTCGCCCGTTTCCGAGCGCTGCGACAGCGACACGAACTTGTAGTGCTCGCGCTCGACCACCGCCGCCTCTTCCGACACGATCGCGATGATGTCCTCGTCGAAGATCTCGGCCTTGCGGTCGGCCAGGTCCTTGAAGCGCATGAAGGCCGCATTCAGCTCGGTTTCGCTGTCGAGCGAGACGCCCAGCTCCTGCAGGCGCTGCTTGAAGGCGTTGCGGCCCGAGAGCTTGCCCAGCACGATCTTGTTGGCGGTCCAGCCCACGTCTTCCGCGCGCATGATCTCGTAGGTGTCGCGCGCCTTCAGCACGCCGTCCTGGTGAATGCCCGAGGCATGGGCGAAGGCGTTGGCGCCCACCACTGCCTTGTTCGGCTGCACCACGAAGCCGGTGATCTGCGAGACCAGCTTCGAGGCCGGCACGATCTGCGTGGTGTCCAGGCCGACGTCGAGACCGAAATAGTCCTTGCGCGTCTTCACCGCCATCACGATCTCCTCGAGCGAGGTATTGCCGGCGCGCTCGCCCAGACCGTTGATGGTGCACTCGACCTGGCGCGCGCCGCCGATCTGCACGCCGGCCAGCGAGTTGGCCACGGCCATGCCGAGATCGTTGTGGCAGTGCACCGAGAAGATCGCCTTGTCCGAGTTCGGGATCCGCTCGCGCAGCGTCTTGACCAGGTTGCCGTACAGCTCCGGCACGCCGTAGCCGACCGTGTCGGCGATGTTGATGGTGGTCGCGCCCTCGGCGATCACGGCTTCCAGCACGCGGCAGAGGAAGTCCATGTCGGAGCGGCTGCCGTCTTCCGGCGAGAACTCGACGTTGTCGGTGAACTTGCGCGCGAAACGCACCGCCAGCCGCGCCTGCTCGAACACCTGGTCCGGCGTCATGCGCAGCTTCTTCTCCATGTGCAGCGGGG
Source organism: Burkholderia sp. Cy-637 (assembly GCF_011753175.1). Taxonomy (NCBI): domain Bacteria; kingdom Pseudomonadati; phylum Pseudomonadota; class Betaproteobacteria; order Burkholderiales; family Burkholderiaceae; genus Burkholderia; species Burkholderia sp. Cy-637. The sequence goes on from NZ_VWWC01000023.1 coordinate 44,645, forward strand.
AGGTGGCGATGAAGGTGTGGATCCGGAAGCTGTTGGCGGGCTTCAGCGCATCGGCGGCGCGCTGGATGTCCTTGTCGTTGGCGCGGGCCAGCGAGCAGATCGTGCTGTCCTTGATCAGCCCGGCGATGGTGTGGATCGCGTCGAAATCGCCGTTCGAGCTGGCAGCGAAACCGGCTTCGATCACGTCGACCTTCATCCGTTCGAGCTGCTTGGCGATACGGATCTTTTCTTCCTTCGTCATCGACGCGCCGGGCGATTGTTCGCCGTCACGCAAGGTCGTGTCGAAAATGATCAGCTTGTCTGTCATGGGGAGGCTCCAGGGGGATCTTGTGGGTACGGCAGAAACGATGGAGTTCGCGCCACCGCTGGCGACGCTCAACAACAGACGAGGCTTGACGGAGGGCGAAGACGGTCAGCGCGGCAGGCGCGCTAGCGCTAGTGCGCATAGGGGCGCACCGGCTTGAAGGAGGGAGAGGCGGAGAAATGCGGTCATGCCGAGGAATATAGCGGCATTCCGTAACACGTGCAATCGGACTGCACCCGGAACCCGCCCTGCCCCGCCGAGCCGGCTCCGGACGAAAAAACGGCGACCGGATCAGGGTCGCCGTCTTGCACCGAAATGGGGCTGGTTCGCGGATGAGGCGAGGCTCGCCCTCAGTGCTCGCGCTGGGACGAGCGGGCCGGATTGGCGCGGCCGCGGATCGCCATGTAGCCCCAGAACACGTAGCCCGACAGGCCGTACAGCACGAACAGGCCGAACAGCATCAGCGGCGGATCGGAGGACACCAGCACGAAGGCCACCACCACCAGCAGGATCGCCGCGAACGGCACGCGATGCCGCACGTCGAGCGCCTTGCCGCTGTAGAACGGCGCGTTCGACACCATGGTCACGCCGGCATAGATGGTCAGCACGAAGGCCACCCAGGGCAGCCAGCCGAGCTTGAGCGGCACGCGGTTGTCGGTGGCCAGCCATACGAAGCCGGCGATCAGCGCTGCCGCGGCCGGGCTCGGCAGGCCCTGGAAGAAGCGCTTGTCGACCACGCCGATATTGGTGTTGAAGCGCGCCAGGCGCAGCGCGGCGCCCGAGCAGTAGACGAAGGCGGCCAGCCACCCCCAGCGGCCCAGGTCCTTCAGCACCCATTCGTACATCACCAGGGCCGGCGCCACGCCGAACGAGACCATGTCGGACAGGCTGTCGAACTGCTCGCCGAAGGCGCTCTGGGTGTGCGTCATGCGCGCCACGCGGCCGTCCATGCCGTCGAGCACCATCGCCACGAAGATCGCGATCGCGGCGATCTCGAAGCGCACGTTCATCGCCTGCACCACCGCGAAGAAGCCGCAGAACAGCGCGGCGGTGGTGAAGGCATTGGGCAGCAGGTAGATGCCGCGGGTGCGCAGGAACTGCTGGCGCGCGGCGCGGCGCGGCTCGACCGACGAATTGTCGGCGCCGAGCACCTTGTTGTGCCGGAACGAGCGCGGCAGGGACTTGCCGTTGCGCGACCGGCGCGGTTTGAATGCAGCCATCGAGCCTCCTGCCGCTTACTGCGGCAATTCAGCAAGAATCGTCGACGATGCGGACACCTTTTCGCCGATCGAGACGCGGGCGCGGCTGCCGATCGGCAGGTACACGTCCACGCGCGAACCGAAGCGGATAAAGCCGTAGCGCTGGCCGCGCGTGAGCGGCTCGCCGTTGCGCACGTAGCAGAGAATGCGCCGCGCCACCAGCCCGGCGATCTGCACCGAGGTAACGATATGGTTGCTGCCGGTGTGGATCACCACCGCATTGCGCTCGTTCTCGGTCGAGGCCTTGTCGATCGCCGCGTTCAGGAACGCGCCCGGGAAGTATTCGACCTTGGTGATCGCGCCGTCGACCGGCGAGCGCTGCGAGTGAACGTTGAACACGTTCATGAACACGCTGATCTTGAGCGCCTCGCGATTCGCGTAGGGATCGTGCGCGGTTTCCACCGCGACGATGCGCCCATCGGCCGGGCACAGCACCGCGTTGGCCTCGGTCGGGATCGGCCGGGCCGGATCGCGGAAGAACTGCACCACGAAGACGAGCAACAGCCAGAACGGCCAGGCCAGGCCGAAACCCGCGACTGCATGGATCAACAGCGCGATGACGGCAGCGATCGCGATGAACGGCCAGCCTTCGCGCGCGATGATCGGATGAGGGTAGTTCATGGTGTGATTCGGTGAATTGCAAAGGACGTAGCATAACAAAAGCCGCCCTCGGCACTGCGGCCTTCGGGCGGCTTTTCGTTGCCGACCCCGGAAAACCGGGGCCGTCGCTCAGCGAACGCTTAGTTCTTCGACTGGTCGACCAGCTTGTTCTTGGCGATCCAGGGCATCATCGCGCGCAGCTTCGAGCCGACCTGCTCGATCTGGTGCTCGGCCGTCAGGCGACGACGCGATTGCAGCGTCGGGGCGCCGGCCTTGTTCTCCAGGATGAAGCTCTTGGCGTATTCGCCGGTCTGGATATCGGTCAGGACCGCCTTCATGGCCTTCTTGGTCTCTTCCGTGACGATGCGCGGGCCCGTCACGTATTCGCCGTATTCGGCGTTGTTCGAGATCGAGTAATTCATGTTGGCGATGCCGCCTTCATAGATCAGGTCGACGATCAGCTTGAGCTCGTGCAGGCACTCGAAGTAGGCCATTTCCGGCGCGTAGCCGGCTTCGACCAGGGTTTCGAAACCGGCCTTGATCAGGTCGACGGTACCGCCGCACAGCACGGCCTGCTCGCCGAACAGGTCGGTTTCGGTCTCTTCGCGGAAGTTCGTCTCGATGATGCCGGCACGGCCGCCGCCGTTGGCTGCCGCGTACGACAGGGCCACGTCACGCGCCGCGCCCGACTTGTCCTGGGCGACCGCGATCAGGTGCGGCACGCCGCCACCTTGCGAGTAGGTGCCGCGCACCGTGTGGCCCGGGGCCTTCGGGGCGATCATGATGACGTCCAGATCGGCGCGCGGGATCACCTGGCCGTAGTGGACGTTGAAGCCGTGGGCGAAGGCCAGCGCCGCGCCCTGCTTGATGTTGGCGTGCACTTCCTTGGCGTAGACCTCGGCGATCTGCTCGTCGGGCAGCAGCATCATGACCACGTCGGCGCCCTTCACCGCCTCGGCGACTTCCTTGACCGTCAGGCCTGCGTTCTCGGCCTTGCTCCACGACGCGCCACCCTTGCGCAGGCCGACCGTCACGTTCACGCCGCTTTCCTTCAGGTTCAGCGCGTGGGCGTGGCCTTGCGAGCCGTAGCCGATGATGGTGACTTGCTTGCCCTTGATGAGGGAGAGGTCAGCGTCCTTGTCGTAGAAAACTTTCATGATGATTCCTTTCGCTAAATGCAGTGAGTTCGTTCAATGAGTAAGGCTACCGGGGCATGACGGCGCCGCCGGCTTCGTTCGATACGGCCGCATCAGACCTTCAGGATGCGCTCGCCGCGACCGATGCCCGAGCTGCCGGTGCGCACGGTTTCGAGAATCGCCCCCGCGTCCAGCCCCTGGATGAATGCGTCGAGCTTGTCGCTCGCGCCCGTCAATTCGATTGTGTAGGTCTTTTCGGTAACGTCGATGATGCGGCCGCGGAAAATGTCCGCCATCCGCTTCATTTCTTCGCGTTCCTTGCCGACCGCTCGCACCTTGATCAGCATCAGCTCTCGTTCGATGTGGGCACCGTCGGTCAGGTCCACCACTTTCACCACCTCGATCAGGCGGTTCAGATGCTTCGTGATCTGTTCGATCACGTCGTCCGAGCCAATGGAGACGATGGTCAGCCGCGACAGCGAATTGTCTTCGGTCGGTGCCACCGTCAAGGTTTCAATGTTGTAGCCGCGTGCCGAGAACAGGCCGACCACGCGCGAGAGCGCGCCCGGTTCGTTTTCCAGCAGCACGGAGATGATGTGTCTCATGTTCGCTTCTTCCCGATGATGTCTCGACTAATCCAGTTCGAATGCCTGCCGCGCGCCGCCCGGCGCGGCCCGCTCCTCGTGGAAGCGGGCGCCGAGCGCGCGGCGCGCGGGCACGCCGTTACAGATCTTCCGATCCGAGCAGCATCTCCGTGATGCCCTTGCCGGCCTGGACCATCGGCCAGACGTTTTCGGTCGGATCGGTCTGGAAGTCGAGAAACACGGTGCGATCCTTGAGACGCAGCGCTTCCTTGAGCGCCGGCTCCACATCGGACGACTTTTCGATGCGCATCCCGACGTGGCCGAACGCCTCCGCCAGCTTCACGAAATCGGGCAGCGCGTCCATGTAGGAATGGGAATAGCGCTTGCTGTATTCGATCTGCTGCCACTGGCGGACCATGCCGAGGTAGCGGTTGTTGAGCGAGATGATCTTGACGGGCGTGTCGTACTGCTTGCAGGTCGACAGCTCCTGGATGCACATCTGGATCGAGCCCTCGCCCGTGATGCAGACCACGTCGTCGTCGGGATGGGCCATCTTGACGCCCATCGCCGCCGGCAGGCCGAAGCCCATGGTGCCGAGGCCGCCCGAGTTGATCCAGCGGCGCGGCTTGTCGAAGCGGTAGAACTGCGCGGCCCACATCTGGTGCTGGCCGACGTCCGAGCAGACGAAGGCATTGCCGCCGGTGAGCTTCCAGAGCGTCTCGACCACGTGCTGCGGCTTGATGATCTCGCTCTCGCGGTCGTACTTCAGGCAGTCCTTGGCGCGCCAGCTCTCGATGTCCTTCCACCATTGCGCGAGCGCCTCGGTGTCGGGGCCGTGCTCGGCCGTCTGCAGCTGCTCGATCAGTTCCTTGAGCACTTCCTTGACGTCGCCGACGATCGGGATGTCGACCTTGACGCGCTTGCTGATCGAGGACGGATCGATGTCGATGTGGATGATCTTGCGCGGACGCGAGGCGAAGTGGGCCGGGTCGCCGATCACGCGGTCGTCGAAACGCGCGCCGATCGCGATCAGCACGTCGCAGTGCTGCATCGCCATGTTCGCTTCGTAGGTGCCGTGCATGCCGAGCATGCCGAGGAACTTGGGATCCGAGGCACGGTAGCCGCCCAGGCCCATCAGCGTGTTGGTGACCGGGTAGCCGAGCAGGTCGGCGAACTGGTTCAGCTCGCGCGAGGCATCGGCCAGGATGATGCCGCCGCCCGTGTAGATGTACGGGCGCTTGGCCGTCAGCAGCAGCGACACGGCCTTGCGGATCTGGCCCGAATGGCCCTTGGTGACCGGGTTGTAGGAGCGCAGCGCGACGCTCTTGACCGGCACGTATTCGCAGGGCGTCTTGGAGACGTCCTTCGGGATGTCGATCAGCACGGGACCGGGACGGCCGGTGCGGGCGATGAAGAACGCCTTCTTGACCGTTTCCGCGAGGTCGCGGACGTCCTTCACGAGAAAGTTGTGCTTGACGCAGGGGCGCGTGATGCCGACCGTGTCGCATTCCTGGAATGCGTCCTGGCCGATCGCGGCCGTCGGCACCTGGCCGCTGATCACCACCAGCGGGATCGAATCCATGTAGGCGGTGGCGATGCCGGTCACGGCATTGGTCACGCCCGGGCCGGAGGTCACCAGGCACACGCCGACGTTGCCGGTCGCGCGCGCATAGGCATCCGCCGCATGCACGGCCGCCTGTTCATGGCGCACCAGCACGTGCTGGATCTTTTCCTGCTTGTAGAGTTCGTCGTAGATGTAGAGGACCGAGCCGCCGGGATAGCCCCAGATGAATTCGACGTTCTCGTCGGCCAGTGCCTTCATCAGCACGGTACCGCCGATCGAGTCGCTCGAGGGGGCAGAAATAGGTTCCGACGTGGAGAATTCCGCGCTGGGCATGTTCATATCGACCTTTCGAATTTTCGGCAAAAAATTGATCGGGTGCTCTCTGCCGAACTTGTGGCTCGGGTTCAAGCGGCGCGTCCAGTTGACGAGCTGGCTTCTTGGGCCAGCCTCAATTGAGACCATCACTTATGTTGCGAACCGGTGACGATATCTTGGCGAAGTCAAGTGGTCAAGAAAAAAATCCCTGCTGCCGGGAGGCTGATCATAAAACCACAGGCTGGCGCCATCCCGCGCACCCTCGTGGCGGCACCCGGGATGCCGATCGGCACGAAAATTTGTTAGCATCCGCCCCGTTTACAGAATTTTTCGTCCTTCCAGGCCCTTCGAGCGCAGACCTTTTCACGGAATGGCATCAGACAAGGAACTCGCCGACTTTCTGGCGGGCGTCGAAAGGCGCGCGTTCAAGCAGGCCGCCTACGCGGTTCGCGACGACGACGCCTCGCTCGACATCGTGCAGGACGCGATGATCCGGCTCGCCGAGAAATACGGCGACCGCCCGGCCGCCGAACTGCCCCTGCTTTTTCAGCGGATCCTGCAAAACGCGATCCACGACTACTTCCGCCGCCAGAAGGTCCGCAACACCTGGGTGAGCCTGTTTTCCTCGCTCGGCGGCGCCGATGACGACGACTTCGATCCGCTCGAAACGCTCGACACGGCCGACAACGGCAGCGGCATCGAGAGCAGCGAATCGCGCCTGGAGCGGGAGCAGGTGCTGTCGCTGATCGACGACGAAATCCGCAAGCTTCCGGCGCGTCAACGGGAAGCCTTCCTGATGCGTTACTGGGAAGATATGGATGTCGCCGAAACAGCCGCTGCCATGGGCTGCTCCGAAGGCAGCGTCAAGACGCATTGCTCACGGGCCACGCACGCATTGGCACAAGCGCTCAAGGCCAAAGGAATCACGCTATGAGCTCCGCTCCCGAACTCAAAGAACTGGAATTCGCCCTGAAGATCCGCCGCGCGCTGGACGAACGCGCGGCCGAGCTGCCCCCGTCGGCCGGCGATCGGCTGGCCGCCGCGCGCCGGGCCGCGCTCGCGCGCAAGAAACCCGATGCCGCCATCGTGCTGGTGCCCGCCCTCGCGGGCGGCGGCACCGGCAGCTTCGGCCTGGTGCGCGGTCCGGCCCCGCGGCCGGTGTCGCTCACGCGCCGGATCCTGCGCGCGGTGCCGCTGGTGGTGCTGCTGGCCGGCATCGTCGGCATCGCCTACTGGGAAAACCTCGAGCACACGGCCGAGCTCGCGGACATCGACGCCGCGATGCTGAACGACAACCTGCCGCTCAACGCGTACCTCGACCACGGGTTCAACGCATACCTGTCACACACGCGCTGAGCGCGACCAGAGAGAGAAGGACGCACGGGGCGATGCAGAAACGGGGACTGGCGATATTTTTCGGGAGCGCGATCGCGCTCGTGGTTGCCTACGCGGCCACCTACCCCCGTTTTTTCGAGACCCCGGCGCCGGTCGCCGCCGCGCCGGTGGCGGCCTCCGGCACCACGCCGCCCGCCCAGCCCGCCGTCAGCCTGTCCCTGCCCAATGCATTTCCGACGCTGGCGCCCGCCAGCCCGCTGTCCTGGGCGCGCCTGAGCGCGCAGCAGCACGAGGCGCTGGCGCCCTTCGAACGCCAATGGGATGGCTTCAGCGATGCGCGCAAGCGCAAATGGCTGCGGATCGCCGCACGATTCCCGAAGATGTCGCCCGAAGAGCAGAAACGCCTGCATGAGCGGATGACCCAGTGGGCCAACATGACGGCCGAGGAACGGCGCGTCGCGCGCGAGAACTACCAGGCCTCGCAGGATCTGCCCGCGCAGGCCCGCGAACGCGCCTGGAAGGACTACCAGAAGCTGTCGCCCGAGCAGAAGGCCAAGCTGGCCGCCGCCGAGCGCCGTCGCCGGCCGACCGTGGTCAGCGCGCCGCCCTCGGGCAAGAGCGACCGCGACATCAACCGCCTGGTCAACGCGCACGACCACCCGGCCAACGCGCCCGCCAAGCCGCTCACGCCGCTGGCGACCCCACCCGCCGAAGCGGGCGCCAGCGCCGGGGTGCCGACCAGGGCCGCCTCCGGCACGGTCCAGCCGCCCGCGCCGCTGCCGGTCTCGCCGGCCGACGCGCCGTCGATCTTCAAGGGCTCGTGAGCCACGCGCCGGCCGCCTCCCCCATCGAACCGGCCGGCCCCCGCCCGGGCGTGGGCCGCCGCCTGGCCGCCCTGCTCTACGAAGGCGTGCTGCTGTTCGGCATCGTGTTCTTCGCCGCGCTGGCCTTCGCGCTGGTGTTCCAGCAGCGCAACGGCCTGGTCCATCATCGCCTGCTCGCCGCCTGGATCGCCCTGGTGGTCGGCGCCTACTTCGTGTGGTTCTGGACCCACGGCGGCCAGACGCTGCCGATGAAGACCTGGCGCCTCAGGCTGGTGGCCGCCGACGGCGCCCCGCTCTCGGCACCCCGCGCGATCCTGCGCTACCTGCTCGGCTGGCTGTGGTTCCTGCCGCCGCTCGCCCTGCATCCGCTGCTGCAGTTGCCGGTGCCGGCCACCCTTGCCGTGACGGCCGCCTGGGTGGTGCTGTGGGCGCTCGCCGCGCGGCTCGATCCGGCCCGCCAGTTCCCGCACGACCGCCTCGCCGGCACGCGCGTGGTGGCGCAGCCGCGCTGAATCGCCGGCCTCCCGCCACGCCGGTTCGCCGGGCCGAAATACCGTCGCGGCCGGCCGCAATCCTCCGATCATTGATCGCTCTCCAGCCGGTCGCGCGGCGCTGCGGCGCCACTGTCGCATCGGCGCATCAGGCTCGCCGAAGCTCGGGCGATCACGCCTCCTCCATGCCCGGCGGGCCTGTCGGCGCCATCGTTTCCCGCGCCGAAAGAACGTAATAAGAACGTCCCGTGACTGTCATGGCACAGTCATCCTCGCATGGCGCAATGCCGGTTATCCCAACCGGCGCGAGTCACGCATGGGCCTCAAAACGTCCGCGACTACCTTCTTCCAAGACCCGGCCGGCGCCCGTGCGGCAGCCTCGGCGTTCCTTTCCGGCCCGGCCGGCGGTGACGCGAGCCTGCCGCCACCGGCCAGCGCCAGCGTCGGCCATCACGACGAATCCGACGGACCCGCGCATCGCTACCGCACCATCTGGTTGTCCGACATCCATCTCGGCACCAGCGGCTGCCAGGCGCCCTACCTGCTCGACTTCCTGCGCCACAACGATTCCGAGTACCTGTACCTGGTCGGCGACATCATCGACGGCTGGCAGTTGCGCAAGGGCTGGTACTGGCCGCAGGCGCACAACGACGTGGTGCAGAAGATCCTGCGCAAGGCGCGCAAGGGCACCCAGGTGATCTACATCCCCGGCAACCACGACGAGGCGGCGCGCCAGTTCTGCGACCTCGCCTTCGGCGACATCCAGGTGCGCGGCGAGGCCTTCCACACCACGCTGGGCGGCAAGCGCCTGTGGATCGTCCACGGCGACCTGTTCGACGGCGTGATCCAGCATGCCAAGTGGCTCGCCTACCTGGGCGACACCGCCTACACGCTGATCCTGGTGCTGAACCGCTGGTTCAACCGGATCCGCAGCCGGCTCGGCTTCCAGTACTGGTCGCTGTCGCAGTACCTGAAGCACCAGGTCAAGAACGCCGTGAACTTCATTTCCTCGTTCGAGAACGTGATGACCGACGAGGCGAGGCGCCGCGGCTGCGACGGCGTGGTGTGCGGCCATATCCACAAGGCCGAGATCCGCGACATCGACGGCGTGCTGTACTGCAACGACGGCGACTGGGTGGAGAGCCTGTCGGCGCTGGTCGAGACCATGGAGGGCGAGCTGAAGATCGTCTACTGGACGGTGATGCAATCGCCGCCCGTCACCACCTCGCGCAAGGCGAAGGCCACCGCGTGAGCCCCCTGCTGTCCCGCGTCCCGCACCCTACAGGAATGCCTGCATGAAGATCATGATCGTCACCGATGCGTGGGAGCCGCAAGTCAACGGCGTCGTGCGTACCCTGAAGAGCACCTCGCGCGAGCTGAGCGCGCTCGGCCATCGCGTCGAGCTGCTCACGCCGCTGGAATTCCGCACCATCCCCTGCCCGACGTATCCCGAGATCCGCCTGTCGCTGTTCCCGTACCGCAAGCTGCGCGCGCGCATCGACGAGTTCGCGCCCGACGCGCTGCACATCGCCACCGAAGGCCCGCTCGGCATGGCCGCGCGCCGCTACGCGCGCGCCCACAAGCTGCCCTTCACCACCGCCTATCACACGCGCTTCCCCGAATACGTGCAGGCGCGCTTCGGCATCCCGCTGTCGGGCACCTACCGCTTCCTGCGCTGGTTCCACGGCGCCTCGCTGGCGGTGATGGCGCCCACCCCGGTGGTCAAGCAGGACCTGGAATCCTTCGGCTTCGACAACGTGGTGCTGTGGACCCGCGGCGTCGACCTCGACATCTTCGAGCCGATGGAATCGAAGGTGCTGAACACGGCGCGCCCGATCTTCCTCTACGTGGGGCGCGTGGCGATCGAGAAGAACGTCGAGGCCTTCCTGAAGCTCGACCTGCCCGGCTCGAAGTGGGTGGCGGGCGAAGGCCCCGCGCTGGCCGAGCTGAAATCACGCTATCCTGAGGCGAATTATCTTGGCGTGCTGTCGCAGGCGGAGCTCGCCAAGGTCTACGCGGCGGCCGACGTGTTCGTGTTCCCGAGCAAGACCGACACCTTCGGCCTGGTGCTGCTCGAGGCGCTCGCCTGCGGCACGCCGGTGGCGGCCTACCCGGTGACGGGCCCGGTCGACGTGCTCGGCGGCGGCCACGCCGGCGCGATGAACGAGGACCTGCGCGAGGCCTGCCTGGAAGCGCTGAAGATCGATCGCGCCACCGCGCGCGAATGGGCCGAGCGCTTCTCGTGGCGCGCCGCCTCCGAGCAGTTCGCCTCGCACCTGAAGCCGCTGCCGAACACCGCCAGCTCCCAACCTCAAGGCGCCGCCGTTTGAAACCTGCCATGCGCGCGAAAGCGCCCGCTCCGTCCCCGTCGCCGCTGCGCCGTCCCGCGCTGAACGCCGCCGCGTTCGCGCGCGATCCGCATGCCGATAACGATTCCCACGATGCGCACGACGGGCACGAGCATCACGAGCCGCTCGGCACCGACGACCCGCTCGCGCCGCTGCCGCCGAACCCCTACAAGGGCAATCGCGGGCTCACGCGCGCCTGGTACGCGCTCAAGCATTCGGTCAACGGCTTTCGCGTGGCGATCCGCGAGGAGAGCGCGTTTCGCCAGGAATTGACGCTCGCCGCGATCCTCGTGCCGGTCGGTCTGTTCATGCCGGTCGACGCGGTTTCGCATGCGCTGCTGATCGGCTCGGTGCTGCTGGTGCTGATCGTCGAACTGCTGAACTCCAGCGTGGAAGCGGCAATCGACCGGATTTCGCTGGAGCGCCACGAGCTCTCGAAACGCGCCAAGGACCTCGGCAGCGCGGCCGTCACGGTCGCGCTCGGCGCCTGCCTGGCGACCTGGGGCTTCATCCTCTGGCCGGTGGTGTCGCGCTGGCTCGGCCACTGATTCGTCGATCGACGCGCGCCGATCCTTGCCGATTCGTGCCGCAACGGCAACGATCGGCGCCTGCTTTTCCCATTGTTCCGCTCGTGCGACGAAAAGCGCCGAGAAAGCGAACGACCGTTTATAATCGGCCGATAGTCTCGAAAAACAGCTAACCCGAGCCGGACGAATACGCAGCATCCTCATGCAGCGCCCGCCAGTCCGGCACATTCAGGGCCGGACGACACATGGAAGCGAAACCTCCCCGCCGCACGCGTGAACGGATCCTCGAGCTGTCGTTGAAGCTATTCAACGAGATCGGCGAGCCGAACGTGACCACCACCACGATCGCCGAGGAAATGGAAATCAGTCCAGGCAACCTGTACTACCATTTCCGCAACAAGGACGACATCATCAACAGCATCTTCGCCCAGTTCGAGCAGCAGATCGAACGGCGACTGCGCTTCCCCGAGGACCATCGTCCGACCATCGACGAGACCTGGTCCTACCTGCAGTACATGGCCGATTTCATGTGGACCTACCGGTTCCTGTATCGCGACCTGAACGACCTGCTGGCGCGCAACCGCACGCTGGAAACCCACTTCAAGCAGATCATCAGCCACAAGGTGCGCTTCGCGCGCGAGATGTGCGAGCTGCTGGTGTCCGACGAGGAGCTAGTGGCCACGCCGGCCGAGATCGAGGTGATCGCCACCAACATGGCGGTGATCTCCACCTACTGGCTCTCGTACCAGTACGTGATGCACCCGCGCAAGTACAACGACCAGGACGCGATCCGCGACGAGCTGCATCAGGTCAGCATGCACGTGATCTCGGTGATGGCGCCGTACCTGCGCGGCCGCTCGCGGCAGATCTTCGACGATCTGGTTTCCGGCAAGCTGCCCAAGCGCGAATTCCACGACTACCTGCCGCCTCGCGGCGCGCCCAAGGACGCGAAATCATGAAGTCGGTCTGTGTCTACTGCGGCTCCTCGGCGGGCACGCGCGGCGTCTATGCCGAGGCCGCGCGCGCCTTCGGCCAGGCGCTGGCGCAGGCCGGCCTGACGCTGGTCTATGGCGGCGGCCGGGTCGGCCTGATGGGCATCATCGCCGACGCGGTGCTGGCCGCCGGCGGCCGCGCGATCGGCGTGATCCCCAAGCTGCTGGTCGACAAGGAAGTCGGCCATCACGGCCTGACCGAGCTGCACGTGGTGCCCGACATGCATCACCGCAAGAAGATGATGGCCGACCTCAGCGATGCCTTCGTCGCGATGCCCGGCGGCGCCGGCACGCTCGAGGAGTTCTTCGAGGTCTATACCTGGGCCCAGCTCGGGTATCACCGCAAGCCGGTGGCCCTGCTCAACGTCGAGGGCTTCTACGACCCGCTCGTCACGATGCTGCGGCATACCGTCGAGGAAGGTTTCATGGCGGGCAGTTACGTGGAGTCGCTCTGCATCGACGCGAACCCCGAAGGCCTGCTCGACCAGTTGCGCCGCTACCAGCCGCCCACGCGCGACAAGTGGACGCCGGTAGGCGAGGCGCCCTGAGTCTTCCGGCTGCGCAAGCCGCCCCGGCCATCCTCGCGTTTCCCCTTCGCTTCATCGCCATGCCGGCTGGCGCGCTCTCGCGCCGGCCGGTATCGTCTTCCCCTGGCGGCCTCGCGTGATGCAGCGCCAGCGCGCCGTCCCGTCGTTCGCCCCCGCCATCGTCCCCCTCAGCCCTCATTCACCGGGAGTCGCTTCGTCATGTCCGCATCGAACAGCAAGGTCGTCCTCGTCACCGGCGCGAGCCGCGGTATCGGCGCCGCCACCGCGCGCCTGCTCGCCGCGCGCGGCTGGGCCGTCGGCATCAACTACGCGCGCGACGCCGCGGCGGCCGAAGCGCTGGCCGACGAGTTGCGCGCCGGCGGCGCGCGCGTCACCACCGTGCGCGGCGACGTGGCCGTCGAAGCCGAGGTGATCGCCATGTTCGATCATGTCGAGCGCGAACTCGGCCCGCTCGACGCGCTGGTCAACAACGCCGGCATCGTCGCCGCGCCGCAGCCGCTCGCCGAGATGGCGCTGACGCGCCTCACGCGCATGTTCGAGGTCAACGTGCTGGGCGCCTACCTCTGCGCGCGCGAGGCGGCGCGGCGCCTGCCGACCGATCGCGGCGGCCGCGGCGGCGCGATCGTCAATGTCTCCTCGCTGGCCGCGCGGCTGGGCTCGCCCAACGAATATGTCGACTACGCCGGCTCCAAGGGCGCCGTCGACACGCTCACGCTGGGCCTGGCCAAGGAACTCGCGCCGCACGGCGTGCGCGTCAATGCCGTGCGCCCCGGCCTGATCGACACCGAGATCCATGCCAGCGGCGGCCAGCCCGATCGCGCGGCGCGGCTCGGCGCGCAGACGCCGATCGGCCGCCCGGGCCGCGCCGACGAGGTGGCCGAGGCGATCGTCTGGCTGCTCGGCGATGCCGCGTCCTACGTGACGGGTACCCTGGTCGACGTCGGCGGCGGACGTTGACGGCTTGATTTGCCGGTGAGCGCAGGCGCGGCCAGGATCGGCGCCGGCGCACCTCGCCGCTCGCGCCCGGCGCCATGACGGACGGGCGATTCCGCCCGGCGCACGGGCCGCGGCCGCCCTCGCCCTGTGTCGCGAAAACGACAGCGCAAACGTACAAATCACAAAACAGCACATGCGCGAAAAAATCGCACATTCGGGCGACAGTTTTCGTAACAAGCCGTAATAAAAACATGGTCTACTAGCGACCATCGCGGCTCGCACCGCCATCCCGCCTTCCTCACGGCACGACAATCGACCGAGCCAGGCAGCCGGTCGAACAACCGACTTCTGAGACGTTTTTCGATGCAGGGACCTTCCACTCCCGGCGGCCCGCGCTCGTCCGCGCGCGCCCCGATTCGTCATGCCGTCCAGCCCCAGGACAGTTCGTCGGGCGCCGGCCGCCGCGCCGCGCCGAGCCTGAGGCTGCCCTGGTCCAATACCGCCGCGGACGCGCCCGGCTGGCCCGCCGCGTTCGCGCAGGCCGGCTGGCGCGTCTGGGCGCTGGCCATCGCGATCGCCTGCGCCTACCTGCTGCCCGGCATCGTCGGCCACGATCCGTGGAAGCAGGACGAGACCTATACCTTCGGCATCATCCAGCACATGCTCGACACCGGCGACCTGGTGGTGCCGAGCAACGCCGGCCAGCCCTTCATGGAGAAGCCGCCGCTCTACGACTGGACCGCCGCCACGCTGGCCTGGCTGTTCGGCCGCTACCTGCCGCTGCACGACGCGGCACGCCTGGCCAGCGCGCTGTTCGCCGCGCTCGCCTTCGGCTTCACCGCCCGCGCCGCGCGCATCGCCAGCGGTGCGCCGCGCTGGCTGGACCTCAAGGTGCTCGGCCCGCTCGCGCTTTGCGCGGGCACCCTGGTGGTGGTCAAGCACGTCCACGACATGATGACCGACGTGGCGCTGATGGCCGGCGCCGCGATCGCCTTCGCCTCGCTGCTCGAACTGGTCGGCGAGGCGGTCATGCGCCGTCGCGCGAGCCGCTTCGCGGCGCCCGGCTTCGGCCTGGGCGTGGGCATGGCGCTGATGGCCAAGGGCCTGTTCGTGCCGCTGGTGTTCGGCGCGACGCTCGCCGCCGTGATGCTGCTGTATCCGGCCTGCCGCGGCCGCGCCTTCTTCCGCTCGCTCGGCATCGCGGGCCTGGTGCTCGCGCCGTTCGCGCTGATCTGGCCGATCGCGCTGCTGATGCGCTCGGAAACGCTGTTCATGACTTGGTTCTGGGACAACAACGTGGGGCGCTTCTTCGGCTTCTCGGTGGCCGAGCTCGGCGCCGAGAACGACAAGCCGCTGTTCATCTGGCGCGCGCTGCTGACGGTCGGCTTCCCGGTCGGGCCGCTGGCCGCCTACGCGCTCGCGGCCGGGCGCTGGCGCGCCTGGCGCGAACCCGCGGTGGCGCTGCCCACCCTGTTCGGCGGGATCGGCATGATGGTGCTGCAGATGTCGGCCACCTCGCGACAGCTCTACATCCTGCCCTTCATCGCGCCGCTCGCGCTGCTCGCGGCCAACGCCGTCGAGCGCCTGCCGCGCCGCCTCGCGCAATGCTGGGATTACGCCAGCCGGCTGGTGTTCGGCGCGGTGGCGATCTACGCCTGGTATGTCTGGTCGATCATCACTTCGTATCACGCCTCGCGCGAGCCGATCCGCTGGCTCGGCCGCTGGCTGCCGCTCGACTGGACCACGCCGCTGCAACTGCCCTTCGCCTTCGCCGGCCTGGCGCTGACCCTCGGCTGGGTCTGGCTGCTGCCCTGGCTGCGCTCGACCGGCAAGTGGCGCGGCGCGCTGTCCTGGGCCGCCGGCGTGGTGCTGGTCTGGGGCCTGATCTTCACCCTGCTGCTGCCCTGGCTCGACGCGGCGAAGAGCTATCGCTCGGTGTTCGTCGATCTCGACCGCAGCCTGGCCCAGCAATGGAACGAGGGCGACTGCATGGCGAGCCTCGGGCTCGGCGAATCGGAGGCCCCGATGCTGCGTTATTTCGCCGACATCGAGCATCGCCCCGTCACCGATCCGAACCAGACGAACTGCACCTGGCTGATCGTGCAGAGCCCGCGCTCGGTCGCGCCGAAGCTCGGCGACGAGTGGGAGCCGTATTGGCAGGGCGCGCGCCCCGGCGACGACGACGAACTGCTGCGCGTCTACGTGCGCACGCCGGCCGACACGCCGGGCCGCTGAACCGCTTGCGCTGCCTGCTCCATGACAAAGGACGCCACGTTCATCACGTGGCGCCCTTTGTCGTCATGCGTGCCGGGCGCTCATGCCCGATCGCCCGGCACGCCCTCGATGCTCAGGATTCGGCCACCGCCGCGGCCGGCTGCGGCCCCGAAGGCATCGGCGTGTCGTGCCCGGAACCCTTCACGTGCGCGACCCAGACGATGGTGATCAGCGTCATGACCACCGCCAGCCAGCCGTTGGAGCCGTAACCGACGATCGTGCCGTTCGGCCCGTTCGCCAGCAGCAGCCCGCCGACCCAGGCGCCGATCCCCATGCCCAGCGCCTGCACGGCGCTGTTCGCGCTGAGGAAGGCGCCGCGCCGCGCGGGCTCCGGCACGGTGGTGAGCAGGGCCTGCATCGGCACCATCCGGCCCGACATCGCCACCATGAAGAAGCCGAAGAAGGCGATCAGCACCACGAAGGGCATGGCCGGCAGGTGCGTGACGAGCAGCACCGGCAGCATCGACACAACCGCCGTCACGCGGAACATCTGGCGCTTGCCGTAGCGATCGGAGAGCCGGCCGATCCAGCGCGAGGTGAGCAAGGTGGCCGCGCCGCCCGCCATGTAGAGCCAGGACAACTGCTGCGGCTGCACGCCATGATTGGCGACCAGCATCGGCGAGATGAAGGGGATCACCAGCATGTGGCCGGACATCATCACGAAGGTCAGCGCGAAGGCCTTCAGGTGGCGCGGCAGGCTGAGCAGGCTGAACAACTGCGGCAGGACCTGCGACAGCGGCGTGGGCTGCCCGACATGCTCGGCCAGCGGCGGCACGACACGCGTGCCGACCAGCCAGATCGCCACCGACAGCACCACCAGCAGCAGGAACGGCGCGCTCCAGCTGAAGTGCGCGCCCAGCAGCACGCCGGCCGGCACGCCGCCGATCGCGGCCATCGAGAAGGCGGTCATGATCACGCCGGTGGCCGCGCCGCGGCGCGCCACCGGGATCACGTCGCTGACGATCGCCATCACGATCGCGCCGAGCACGCCGCCGGTGAGCCCCGCGAAGGCCCGCGCCAGCAGCAGCAGGTGGAAATTGCCGGCGAGCGCGCAGGCCAGGTTCGAGAGCGCGAACAGCGCGTAGGTCGCTTGAAGCAGGCGGCGCCGGTCGAAGCGGTCGATATAGGTGGCCGCGAACAGGCCGGACAGCCCCGAGCACAGCGAATACGCCGAAACGGCCGAGGCGAACTGCGCCGGCGTGATGGCGAAGGCATGCATGATCTGCGGGCCGAGCGGCATCATCACCATGAAGTCCATGATGACGGTGAACTGCGTGAGCGCGAGCAGCCACAGCAGGGTGCGTTCGCGCAACGGGTTGAGCGTGATTGTCATTGGATTGCTTGCGCTCCATCGGAAAAACGCGCGGCACCAGCGCCACGCGTTTCGGGGTTGATCGTCGATCCTTGTCTGGGCGGCCGCGCCGCCTGCCTCGATATCCCGCGCGGCGCGGCGCATCGCGCCTATCTTGCGGCCGAAGCGTCCAGATTTCGCCGACATTCGGTCGAGCTCAGGATGGCGGCAAGCCCGCCTCTCGCGCCTGGATATCGAAAAACATATCGAAAGATATATATCGTAAGAGCGTTTGTCAAAGAAAACATCGAGGGACGGATGCATGAAAAAAGCCCATGCACCGGCTCGTGCATGGGCTGTCTCCTCGATCGCGTCGCGCCGCTCAGCGGCGGTTGATCATCCAGTCGGCCGTGTCGTAGAACGAATGCATCAGGCGCTCGCGCAGCGGCAGGTCCAGGCCGATGTCCTCCATCGCCCAGGCCATGCAGCGCAGCCACTGGTCACGCTCCGAGCTGCCGATCGGGAACGGCAGGTGCCGCGCGCGCAGCCGCGGGTGGCCGAAACGGCTCACGTAGTGGTCGGGGCCGCCCAGCCAGCCGCACAGGAACCAGAAGGTCTTGTCGCGCGAGCCCTCGAGCGAGGCCGGATGCAGCGCGCGGATGCCCGCGAACTCGGGCTCCAGGTCCATCAGGTCGTAGAAACGGTCGATCAGCTCGCGCACCCGCGCCTCGCCGCCCACCAGCTCGAACGCGCTCGGTTTCGATTGCGCGTCCTCGTCGCTTACATCGTCAGTCATGCCTCGATACTCGATCCACGGAAAAGCGCAACGATACCGCAGTCGCCGCGCTCAGGCGTCGCGCAGGGTGCGCAGCGCCGGGCGCGACAGCACCGCGCGCAGGCTCCACCAGCCGGCCGCGCCCGCGCAGACGATGCCCGCCGCGATACCGGCCGGCACCACCCAGGGATTGAGCGCCAGCTCGAACTGGAACACCAGGGTGGCCAGCACCGAGCCGATCGCCAGCGCGCCGGCCGCCGCGCACACACCGGCCAGCGTGCCGACGATCACGAACTCGGCGCGCTGCACCGCCCCCACCTGCTTGCGCGAGGCGCCCAGCGCGCGCAGCAGCGCGGCCTCGCGCGCGCGCTCGTCGCGGCTGCCGGCCAGCGCGGTGTACAGCACCAGGATGCCGGCCGCCAGCGTGAAGCCGAACAGCAGTTGCACCGCGCCCACCACCTGCAGCAGCACGCGCTCGATCTGCGCCAGGATCGGCGCCACGTCGATCGCCGTGATGCCGGGCTGGCGCGCGATCAGGCCGTCGATCAGGCGCGCGCGCCCGGGCGGCAAGTGGAAGCTGGTGATGTACATGGCCGGGAAATCCTGCAGCGCGGCCGGCGGCATCAGCACGAAGAAGTTGACGCGGAAGGTGCCCCAGTCGAGCTTGCGGATGCTGGTGACGGGCGCGTCGACAGTCAGGCCGGTAACGTCGAAGCGCAGCGTGTCGCCGAGCTTCACGCCGAGCGTCTTGGCCAGCCCCGCCTCGATCGAGATCTGCGGCTTGGGCGAATCGCTGAACCAGCGGCCCTCGACGACGCGATTGTCGTCCGGCAGCTGGGTCGTGTACGAGAGATTGAATTCGCGGTCGACCAGCCGGCGCGCGTTCGCGTCGGGATAGCTGTCGGGATTCACCGGCTTGCCGTCGATCGCGACCAGGCGGCCGCGCACCATCGGCTGCAGCGGCGCGTCGTCGATGCCGTGCGAGGCGAGGTAGCGCACCACGTCGGGCCGCTGGTCGGGCTGGATGTCGATCAGGAACTGGTTCGGCGCATCGGGCGGCGTGGATTTGCGCCAGCCGGCGACCAGGTCGTCGCGCGTGATCGAGATCAGCAGCAGGCACATCAGGCCGAGCGAGAGCGCGGTGATCTGCAGCGCGCTGGCGCCGCCGCGCCGGTGCAGCGAGGCGATCGCGTAACGCCAGCCGAGCCCGGCGCCGACCCGCGCGTCGCGCACCGCGCGCGCGGCCAGCCACAAGGTGGCGCG